>CAUJKI010000672.1 GCA_963205015.1 Pseudomonadota bacterium | reverse complement strand
GACCCGTCAAGTTCATGAAGGACATCCTCCTGCCGCTGTCGCGCACGAACCTCGCGGCGCTCTTCGTGATCATGTTCACGTTCGGCTGGAACCAGTACCTCTGGCCGCTGCTCATGACGACGGACCGCCAGTATCTGACGGTCGTCATGGGCATCCAGCGCATGATCAACGTTGCCGACACCGATCCGCAGTGGCCTCTCGTCATGGCGGCTGTCATCCTCGCAATGCTGCCGCCGGTGGCGGTCGTGCTCCTCATGCAGCGCTGGTTCATCAAGGGACTGGTGGAGACGGAGAAGTAGCCGCATGGCTTCGGTAGTTCTCGACAACGTCAAGAAGGTCTACCCCGGCGGCGTGGAGGCCGTGAAAGGCATCTCGCTCGACGTGCCGAACGGCTCGTTCACGGTCCTGCTCGGGCCTTCGGGCTGCGGCAAGTCCACGTTGCTGCGCATGATCGCCGGCCTTGAGACCATCACCAGCGGCACCTGCAAGATCGGCGATCGCGTCGTGAACGAGGTCGAGCCGGCTGAGCGCGACATCGCCATGGTCTTCCAGAACTACGCGCTCTATCCGCACATGAGCGTCTACGACAACATGGCCTATGGCCTGCGCAACCGCAAAACGCCGAAGCCCGAGATCGAGCGGCGCGTGCGCGAGGCCGCGAAGATGCTCGCCATCGAGGACTTCCTCGACCGCCGTCCTCGCGCGCTCTCCGGCGGCCAGCGCCAGCGCGTCGCCATGGGGCGCGCGATCGTGCGCGAGCCGCAGGCCTTTCTCTTCGACGAACCGCTTTCCAACCTCGATGCCAAGCTGCGCGTGCAGATGCGCATCGAGATCCGGCGCCTGCACAACCGCCTCAAGGCCACGTCGATCTTCGTCACGCACGACCAGGTCGAGGCGATGACGCTCGCCGACGTGGTCGTCGTCATGAACGGGGGCCGTATCGAGCAGGTCGGCAAGCCGACCGATGTCTACAACCGGCCGGCAACGCGCTTCGTCGCGACCTTCATCGGCTCGCCGGCCATGAACCTCGTGCCGGGCCGCGTGATCGGACGCGGCAAGGTCGAGATCCCGGGATCAGGTACGCTCGCCTTCGACACTGATCAGTTCCAGGTTGCCGATGGTACGGCTGTCGAGGTCGGGATCCGGCCCGAGGACATGAGCGTTGCCGCGCCGGGTGAGGGTATTGGTCTTGCGATCAAGCCCGAGTTCGTCGAGGAGCTGGGTCCCAACCGCCTTGTGCACGGTGTTGCCGGCGGGGCGCCGCTCGTGTTGTCCGTAGCATCGTCGATGCGCGACCTCGGCAACAGCGAGATCGCGCTGCACGTGCCCGCCGACCGCGTGCATGTGTTCGATACGACCACTGGTCTCGCGCTCCGGCGGGGTTGAGCTGATCGCTTCGCGAGCGAGTTCCTCTCCTTCTCCCCGTTGTTACGGGGAGAAGGTAGGGATGAGGGGCGGCCACAGGCGCTGACGTCGGCGTTTGCCGCAGCCCCTCACCCCACCCTCTCCCCGCGAAGAGCGGGAGAGGGGATACTGGGTGCGTCTGCGGCTTGCTCCCACCTATTCGCCTGCCGAAATTGCATCTCCGCGCTGGAAGTGGTGAATTGGCCGCGAACGATCAGGGACACCCCGGAGACTGCATGTCATCGAACATCTTCTCGCTCTCAGGCCGCACGGCGCTCGTGACGGGCGCCTCCTCGGGCCTCGGCGAGCATTTCGCGGCCGTGCTCGCGGCTGCCGGCGCCAAGGTCGTCGTCGCGGCGCGGCGCATGGACCGCCTGGAAGCACTCACGGCGCGGATCACGGCGGCCGGCGGCACGGCGCACGCCGTCACAATGGATGTCACGGATCGCCATGACGTCGAGCGCGCCTTCGCGGAGGGGGAAGCGGCGCTTGGGCCGCTCTCGATCTGCGTCAACAATGCTGGCATTACCGATCCCGCCTGGTTCACGCGTATGCGCGAGGAGCAGTGGCGCAAGATCATGGATGTGAACCTCGACGGCGTGTTCTACGTCGGGCAGGAGGCCGCGCGGCGCATGGTGGCGGCAGGGAAGGGCGGCTCGATCATCAACATCTCGTCGATCGTCGGACTCGGCGCGATCAAGACGCTCTCGGCTTACTCGGCGTCGAAAGCGGCGGTGATCGCGCTTACGCGCAACATGGCGCTGGAGCTTGCGCGCGACCGCATCCGCGTCAATGCGATCGCGCCGGGCTACATCGCGACCGAGCTCAACGATGACTTCTGGGAGACGGAGCCGGGAAAGCGCATGATCGCGCACGTTCCCATGCGCCGGCTGGGCCAGCTCGGCGAGCTCGATGGTCCGCTCCTGCTGCTCGCATCCGATGCCGGTTCCTTCATGACGGGGAGTGTGCTGACCGTGGACGGCGGCCACCTCCTGCCGACCGAATGACCATGGCTGTTGCTTCCCGCCCGCGCACGCTCGATACCGCGAACCTCGATCCGCTTCAGCGATGGCTCGCGGGTGCAATCGAGGCTGATCGGGTCGAGATCAAGAGTGCCGATCTGCTGTCCGGCGGCGCCGTCCAGGAGAACTGGCGCATTGACGCCACCATCGACGGTGGGCCGCGCGCTGGTACGCACGCGTTTGTGCTGCGCACGGATGCCGTGGCGCGGCTTCCGATGAGCCTCGACCGGCCGCGCGAGTTCGCCTGCATCAAGGCCGCGCACGGCGCGGGCGTGCTCGTTGCCGAGCCGATCGCCGAATGCGGTGACAGGAGCGTGATCGGTGCGCCCTTCACGGTGCAGCGTCTGCTCTCCGGCACGGCGCAGGCGCGGCGCATTGCGCGTGATCCGAAGCTCGCCGCTTTCGGCCCGGCACTCGCGCGCGAGATCGGCGGGCAGCTTGCGCGCATTCACGCGATCCGCCCGCCGAACGGCGCGCTGACATTCCTTCCTTTGCCAGAGCCCGACGCGGTCGGCGCGGCCGTTGCAGAGATGCGTAGCGCACTCGACAAGGCGAGCGAGGCGCGCCCGGCGCTCGAATACGTACTCGTCTGGCTGCTTGCAAACAAACCGGCATCGCGCGCGACCTCGCTCGTGCACGGCGACTTCCGCACTGGCAACTATCTCGTCGAGGATGGCCGGCTTACGGGCATTCTCGACTGGGAGTTCTGCCATTGGGGCGATCCGCGCGAGGATCTCGGCTGGTTCTGCGCCCGCTGCTGGCGCTTCGGCAATGATGCGCTGGCCGCCGGCGGCATCGCGCCGCGCGCCGATCTGCTCGATGGCTATAATGCCGTGTCGGGTGCCCCGATTGCCGAGCACGAGCTGGCTTTCTGGGAGATCCTCGGCGCCGCGCGCTGGGCGACCATCGCACTGCTCCAGGGCCAGCGCTTTCTTACCGGCGGCGAACGATCACTCGAGCTTGCATTGACCGGCCTGATGCCGGCCGAGATGGAGTTCGACGCGCTCGAAGCCATTGCCGCGATCGAAGCCGGGAGGCCAATTCCATGACCGCACGTCGCATCGATGCCGATGCCTTGCTCGATCTCGCGACCGAGATGCTGCGCGCCGAAGTGATGCCGGCGCTTCCGCCCGAGCGGCGTTATGCCGGCGCCATGATCGCCAATGCGCTGGAAATCGCCCGGCGCGCACTCGCCGAGGAAGTCGAAGCAGCAGAATGGGCGCTTCTCGATGATCTCTACGAGGAAGGCGAGGGCTCGACGACGCAGCTCGCGCGTGACATCCGCGCCGGCACGCTCCCCGAGGGCAAGGCGCGCGGCCTCGCAGCGGCCTTGCGCACGCTGTTGATCGCGGAGCTGCGCGTCAGGAACCCACGCTTTCTCGCATCGCGCGATGTTGGTGGCTGAAGTCGGAGGTGGACATGTCGCAGGCAGACCTGGAAGCAGCTTTTACGGCTTTCCGCGCCGAGTTCGAGAAAGCCATCGTCATTCTCGGCGAGGGCAACGCCGAGCCGGTCAATGCGCTCTGGTCGCACAAGCCGGACGTGATGATCTTTGGCGCGCTCGGCGGCATGGAAAAGGGCTGGCCCGAAGTTGGCGATCGCCTCCGCTGGGCGGCGAGCAAAGTCAGCGCGCGCATCACGGGGCTGGAGAACATCACGACCGCCATCGACGGTACCATGGCACTCACCGCCGACCTCGAGCACACGGTCCGCACGCTCGATGGTCGCTCGTTCGAACGCACGCTGCGTGTAACGCAGGGTTATCGCTTCGAGGATGGCGCGTGGAAGATCTTCTATCGCCACGGCGACGTGTACCAGCCCTCGGGGCGGTAAGGTAGATCGCGTCACTTCGATCTATGTTCTCCGCTCGGGGCGTGAGGTCTGAGGCCCACTCGCGCCGAAGACGCGAAGGCTATCCCCACAATTCCGTGGTCGGCTGAGAAACGAGGCCGTTGACATAGACGAGCCCATGCGGGCGATCACGTGCAAGCAGCAGCGGGCCGTCGAGATCGACCCAGTCGGCGGATTGCGCGACGAGCGTTGCGGGGGCCATGGCCAGTGAGGTCGCGAGCATGCAGCCGACCATGATCTTGAAACCGAGGCGCCGTGCTTCGGCTGACATCGCGAGGGCGCCGGTCAGGCCACCGGTCTTGTCGAGCTTGATGTTGACGGCGTCGTAGCGGTCGCGGAGCGCGGCGAGGCCGTCGATCGTGTGCGCGGATTCGTCTGCGCAGACGGGAATGGGCCGCGTCATTTGCGCAAGTGCGGCGTCATTGCCTGCGGGAAGCGGCTGCTCGATCAGCTCGAACCCTGTCTCGGCGGCGACGGCGAGCAGCATCGCCAACTCGTCGGGGCGCCATGCCTCGTTGGCATCGGCGACGAGGCGCGCATCGGGGCGCGCGGCGCGGATGGCCCGCATGCGTTCGGCATCTGTCGCACCACCGCCGAGCTTGATCTTGAGCAGGCGGTGGCCGCGTGCCTCATGCGCCCTCCCGACCATGACATCGGGCGTATTCAGGCTCAGCGTGTAGCAGGTGAGGGGTGGCGTGTAAGAGCCAAGGCCGGCCAGATCCCAGGCACGACGGCCGGCTTGCTTGGCTTCGATATCCCAAAGTGCGCAGTCGATGGCGTTGCGCGCGGCGCCGGGCGGCATGGCGCCGGCAAGCTCGTCGCGCGATGCTATCGCGCCGATACTCTCGACCGCCGCGACCACACCCTCGACCGTCTCGCCATAGCGCGCATAGGGCACGCATTCGCCGCGGCCGAGGATGCCGTCGCGCCGGGCTTCGACCAGCACGACGACGGCCTCCGTGCGCGCACCACGCGAGATGGTGAAGTCCCCGTCGACGGGAAAGCGTTCGACGCGTGCTGCGAGCGTCGCTGCGTGCACGCCTAGCTCCGGGCCATGATGGCATCGGCGATGGCGACCGTGCGCCGTGCCATATCGGCGTGCAGCAACTCGACCATGCGCCCTTCGAGATTGATCACGCCCTTGCCTTTGTTCTCCGGCTGATCGAAGGCCGCGATGATCTTGCGCGCGAACTCGACCTCGGCCGCCGGCGGCGAGTAGACCTCGTTTGCGAGCGCGATCTGGTCGGGATGGATGAGCGTCTTGCCGTCGAAGCCGAGCATCCGCCCCTGCCGGCACTCCCGGGCATAGCCCTCCATGTCGCGGAAGTTGTTGTAGACGCCATCGAGAATGGTGAGGCCGTACGCGCGTGCCGCCGTGAGCGCGGCTGAGAGCCAATAGAGTGCGGCCGTGCGCTCACCGTCGAGTGTCGCGCCCGTCTCCTTGATGAGGTCGTTGAGCCCAAGCACGAGCACAGCGAGGCGAGAGCCGGCGTGCCGAGTGGCAGCGGCGATCTCGTCCGCCCTGAGGATCGCGATCGGCGTCTCGATCATGGCCCAGAGCTGCATGGCCTCGCTCGCGCCGGCCTGGCGCATGGCAGCCGAGGCGCGCGCGATGTCGTCGCCGCTGGCGGCCTTGGGAATGAGGATCGCATCCGGCCCGGCCGCGACGGCGGCCTTGAGATCGTCGACGCCCCAGGGTGTGTCGAGGCCGTTGACGCGGATCACGAGCTCGCGCGGGCCATAGCCGCCGGCCTTCACCGCGTCCGTCACCTGCACGCGCGCCTGGGCCTTGGCGTCCGGCGCCACGGCATCCTCGAGGTCGAGGATGAGCGTATCGGCAGGCAGCGTCTTGGCCTTTTCGAGGGCGCGAGCGTTGGCGCCCGGCATGTAGAGGACGCTGCGGCGCGGACGCACGGTCATATCGGTCTCCAGGGCTATGGATCCGATGTGTTATCGCGCGCGTTCTCGACACGCGCAACGGTCGTGGGTGGCGCCGCTTTGGGCGGGCTGCTACTAGATGACCGGAATTCGTGCGCGCTGCGCTTTTGCCCGCGGCCGGGCGCGACGCTGCACCGC
>CAUJKI010000671.1 GCA_963205015.1 Pseudomonadota bacterium | reverse complement strand
GCGGCCGCACGCATCGGGCGCACGGCCACATGGCCGAGCTCGTACCAGTGGTAGAGCATTTGGACTTCCCCCAGTGTGTTTCCTCGAGCGATCGTGGGTTCCGACGTGCTGCGCATCTTGCTTGCTGTCAGGGCGGCGGGCAGTTCCGGTGGTTACACCTTCACTGGCTGCACTGGCGGCGCGTTGTCGCGACGGAACGATCACTCAGATGACACAATCTCCCACAAGTCAGTGTGGCCCGATTCGCCATATGGTTAAAGAGGAGAAGGGGTTAGGTGGGTGCTTCGGCCAGCTCGACGTGGCGCAACTTCAGCCCGGCTTGCCCGCCAGGGACCCAGGCGGGTTTTCGGATCGAGGCCCCCTCGGCGTTCAAAGCGCCTGCGCCAGCCGTTCCGCGATGCGCTCGACACTCGTTGCGTGCGTGAAGTGCGCAACGTAGTCGCCGTTGCGGCCCATGAGGAAGATGAGCGATGTGTGGTCGTAGGTGTAGCCGGCCGAGGACTTGGGGTCCTCCACCTTCTTGGCATAGACGCGGTAGGCCTTGAGCGCCGCTGTGATCTGTTCGGGCGAGCCGGTGAGTCCCACGAGACGGGGGTGGAAGCTCGACACGTAGGAGGCGAGCTGCTCGGGCGTATCGCGCTCGGGATCGACGGTGATCAGGATCGGCGTCACCTGATCGGCCTTGGCGCCGAGCTTGTCGAGTGCTGCCGACATCACCTGCAGGCCCGAGGGGCAGACATCGGGGCAATTGGTGAAGCCGAAGTAGATGAGCATGAAGCGGCCGCGAAAGTCCTTGTCCGTGACCGTTTTGCCGGTGTGGTCGACGAGCGTGAAGGGGCCGCCGACCAGCGCTTGGCCCGCCGAGGGAAGCGCGCGGGAGACCTGCTCGCGCGGTCCCGGCAGCACGGCGAGCGCGACCATGCCGCCTAAGAGAGCGGCGGCGAGCGCTACAGCGGCGAGGCGGAAATTCATCGGTGCTCCGGGTGGGCTGAGGCCCGCATGAAAGGGCGGGAGGTCTGCGAGTCCGCTTGACTGTTTCCTGTTTAGATCAATCTGGTCTACAGGACGCTTCGCCACAAGGTTCCTCTCCTGCGGCGATGAGCCCCTGTGACGACGTGCGTAGCGATGCGTCGATGATAGCCCGAGCGGTGCCGAACTCATGCCACCACCCATCGAGCTCAACTCTCTCGGTCCGCACGACAGCCGCCTCCGGATGCAGACCATTGTGCGCCTGCGCTGGTTCGGTGTGCTGGGCCAGCTCGGCACCGTGCTCGCCGTCTACTTCGGCCTCGGCTACGACCTCCCGCTCGGCTGGTGCCTGCTGCTGATCGCGCTCTCGGCGTGGCTCAATGTGGGCCTGCGGGTGCTCTATCCGGGGCGCCATCGCCTGAGCCCGGCGTTTGCGACGGCCGTGCTCGCGTGCGACATCGCCACGCTCGCGGCGCTGCTTTATCTTACCGGGGGGCTCGAGAATCCCTTTGCGCTCCTCTTTATCGCGCCGGTGACGGTCTCGGCGGCGACGCTTCCCGTGCGCAATACCATCGCCCTCGGCATTCTCGCCATTGCAGCCGCATCCCTGCTCGTGGCGTTTCACATGCCGCTGCCCTGGTATCCACCGGCGGTCTTTGCTGTCCCCTGGATCTACAAGGCGGGCGTGTGGACGGCGATCGTGGCGGGCATGCTTTTCCTCGCGCTCTACACGGCGCGGCTCTCGCGCGAGGCGCGTCTCATGTCGGCGGCGCTCGCAGCCTCGGAGCTCGTGCTTGCGCGCGAACAGCGTCTGCACGCGCTGGATGGCCTTGCCGCCGCCGCCGCGCACGAACTCGGCACGCCGCTCGCCACCATTGCGCTCGTGACCAAGGAGCTTGAGCGCGAGGTCTCCAGCGCGTCAGGCATGGCGCCGCATATTGCCGAGGATATCACACTGCTGCGTTCGCAGGCCGAGCGGTGCCGCGATATCCTGCGCAAGCTGACGCGCAGTCCCGGCGAGCAGGACCCGCACCACGTGAGCCTGCCGCTGACCCAGCTCATCCAGGAAGCTGCCCTGCCCTACACCTCGCGGACAGTTCATATCGATATCACGACCCAGCTGTCGCGCGGCGGTAACGGCGCCGATCCAGCGGACGGGCGCGAGCCGATTGGCGAGCGGCGTCCGGGCGTCATCTTCGGCCTCGGCAATCTCATCGAAAATGCCGTCGACTTCGCCCGCAAGAAGGTCGAGGTCTCGGCCACCTGGGACGAGGCGGAGGTGTCGATCACCATCGCCGACGATGGGCCGGGCTTCTCACCCGAGATCATGGATACCCTCGGCGATCCTTATGTCACCACCCGTCCGTCCGGATCGAGGTCCGGTGCCGTCGGAAACGCGGGCCGTGTCGGCGCGGGCCTAGGGCTCGGCTTCTTCATTGCCAAGACGTTGCTGGAGCGATCCGGCGGCGTGGTGACGCTCGCCAACCAGCCGGCACCCGCGACCGGGGCCGTGGTTAAGATCACCTGGCCGCGGAGTGCATTCGACCTGCCGGCGCATACAGCGGTTGGCAGCTCCGCGGAATTAGCTGCATCTCTTTGATATTTGGGGCTTAACACGTCGTTGAATGGGTTGGATCACGGACTTGGCGGGCCCCCCAACCTTCGGTATGCTGGAGCACATGGAGAATTCAGCCGTGTCCGAAGACCTTTCGTTCAAGCAGGATGAGCTGCCGGCCGACCGAACGCTCGTCATCGTCGACGACGATAAGGCGTTCCTCCAGCGGCTGGGCCGCGCCATGGAGCAGCGCGGCTTCGATGTCCGTATGGGTGCGTCCGTGGCCGAGGGGCTCGACCTCATCCGGCAGAAGCCGCCGGCGTTCTGCGTGGTCGACATGCGGCTCGACGACGGCAACGGCCTCGACGTAATCGCCGAGCTTGCGCGCGTCCGCCCCGATTCACGGACCATCGTCCTCACCGGTTACGGCAACTTCGCGACGGCCGTCTCCGCCGTGAAGCTCGGTGCCGTGGACTACCTCGCGAAGCCCGCCGATGCCGACGACGTGACGGACGCACTCCTCGCGCCCTCGGGCGAGCGGGCGCCACCGCCGGAGAACCCCATGTCGGCGGACCGCGTGCGCTGGGAGCACATCCAGCGCGTTTACGAGTTGTGCAACCGCAATGTCTCGGAGACTGCGCGGCGGCTCAACATGCACCGCAGAACACTCCAGCGCATTCTCGCCAAGCGGGCGCCGAAGTAGGCGCTATTCCCGCGGCAGCGGCTCAAAGCGGGCGTGCGGATCAAACGCCGAGCTGAGCCTTGCCGCCGCGAGCCGCGCATAGTGCAGCGTCAAGGCCTTGCGTCGCGCCGGCGCGAGGCGATGCTCGGGTGCCGGGCGTAGGATCTCACCACCGAAGCGATCAGCGACGATAAGGCCCGTGTCCACGGGCAGGATTTCCTGCGGGAAGTCCGTCGCGACGGCGAAGAACAACGCGTCGCAATACTCGCGGTACTCAGGCCACTTCTGGTCGATCTGGAAATCCGTGACGCTCGACTTGATTTCGATGATCCAGAGCGTGCCCTTGTCGGAGAGGGCCATGATGTCGGCGCGACGCCCATTGGCGAGCGTGACTTCGATCAAGCCGGTGAGACCATGCTGCGCGAGCACGCGGATGACGCCGCGGCAGATCTCGGCGGCCTTCTCCGACTGGCGGTTGTCGACGAGCGCGCCGGGGCCGTCGGGGAGCGGCGGCAGATCAGATGGGTTCGAACGCACGAGGGACATGGTAGCTTCCGTATCGCATTCCCCTCTCCCCGCACGCGGGGAGAGGGCCAGGGTGAGGGGCGGCAACATGCGCAAACGTTGGCGTCTGCGGCCGCCCCTCATCCCGACCTTCTCCCCGTGAAGGACGGGGAGAAGGGGAAGAGAGGCAGGCCTTCGTTCATTGACGATCTCGGCTCACGACGAGCCAGAACAACGAATAGAGCACGAGGAATAGTGCCAGCATTGCGATCAGCGATTGACCGAAAATGGCTCTGCTGACGATGTCAAAGCTCTTAATACCCGCCCAGTGAATGTAGCTGGCAAGCCCAAGCACGCTGGACAGGGCGATGCCGGCGACGCCCAAAGTGGCATAAGGCACGTAGCGTGATATCAGGCCTCGATGAAGCAGGAGCGGCAGCAAGAGCATGATAGGATACAGGAGTTGAATGCCTACCACTGAAATCTCGCCATATCGGAAATCTGGCAGTACGACCCCTCGCAGCAACGATAGGACCAGAACGTAGGCGACGACATAACGGTGTTCTGCGAGCCAACTTCTCATGAATGCATCCTCGGTATCGCGCGTCTGAGAGCGTCGCAAAACTCATAAAAAAACGGGGGTGCAGGGGTGCCCCCGCGCGGGTCGTAGGGCCTGCGGCCCTACTCGCGCTGAAAGCCGCGAACGCTAAGCCCTTCTTCCCGCAATCAGCCAGTAGACGAATCCACCGACAAAGCCTGCCGTCGCGAACACCTGCCAGACCACACCGAGCTGAGAAGGATCCTCTGCGACCGTGCCGAGGCGACTCAGCAGCGGCCAGGCCGCGAGCACGGCCCCGCCGCCGAGGATGTAGTAGAGCGAGGCGCGGATGCGCGCCACCTCGCCGACGATGACGAGCAGGATGGCCGGCACGATCGTGAAGGTCGAGAACAGCGCGATGGTCTGCTGGGCGAGATCGAACATGGCCGTAACGGAATCGGCGTCGATGTCGCGTCGGTGCATGGTCTGCGTCACGCGCTCCATGCCGAGCGTGACCAGGATGAACATCGCCGCGAGCGAGGCCAGGACGAGGCCAAGCGGCACGAGGATGATGCGGCCGACCGCGCGCCAGAACACCGGTCAGGGCCCTTCCGCCGCGGTGGCACGCTGGCTCGCGCGCAGCTTGATGCTTTCCGACTTGAGCTGGCCGCAGGCGGCGAGGATGTCGCGGCCGCGCGGTGTGCGCACGGGGCTCGCGTAGCCCGCGCGGTTCACGACCTCGGCGAAGCGCTCGATCTGCTCCCAGTCCGAGCACTCGTAGGGCGAGCCGGGCCAGGGGTTGAAGGGAATGAGATTGATCTTGGCCGGAATGCCGGCGAGCAGGCGCACGAGCGCGCGCGCCTCCGCGAGGCTGTCGTTCACGCCCTTGAGCATGACGTACTCGAAGGTGATGCGCCGCGCGTTGGAGAGCCCCGGATAGGCCCGGCAGGCCGCGAGCAGCTCGGCGATCGGGTACTTCTTGTTGATGGGCACGAGCACGTCGCGGAGATCGTCGCGCGTCGCGTGGAGCGAGATCGCGAGCATGGTGTCGGCCTCTTCGCCCCAACGCGCGATATTCGGCACGACGCCCGATGTCGAGAGCGTGATGCGGCGCTTGGAGAAGGCGAGGCCGCCGCTGTCGGACGCGACGAGCATGGCATCGCGCACGTTCTCGAAATTATAGAGCGGCTCGCCCATGCCCATGAGCACGATGTTGGTGATCTTGCGTTCGCTCGAGGGGAGAAGGTGCGTGTCCTTGATCTCGGCGCCATCGGGCGCGCCCCGGTCTGCGAAGTTGGGCCAGTCGCCGATGCGGTCGCGCGCCAGCAGGATCTGCCCGACGATTTCGGAGACCTCGAGGTTGCGCACGAGGCGCTGGGTGCCGGTATGGCAGAACGAGCAGTTGAGCGTGCAGCCGACCTGCGAGGAAATGCAGAGCGTGCCGCGATCGCTTTCGGGGATGTAGACGGTCTCGATTTCAGGTGCGCGCGCCTCGTGCCCCCGCCGAGGCAGGCGCAGCAGCCACTTGCGCGTGCCGTCCGCGGAAATTTGTTCGGTGACGATCTCCGGCCGGTCGAGCGAATAGGCGGCAGCGAGCCTCCCGCGCAGCTCCTTGGAGATGTCCGTCATGGCGTCGAACGACGTGACGCCGTGCGCGTAGAGCCAGGTCCAGAGCTGGCCGACGCGCATCCGCCGCTGGCGCTCGGGGACTCCGATGGCGGCGAGCGCAGCGGCAAGCCCCTCGCGCCCGAGCCCAGCGAGGGTCGGTCGCGGCGCCGTCACGGCTGCCGTCGGGGCCGCATTTTCCGGTGCAGGCGTCGAATCGAGAACCAGGACCATTGATTTGGAACCATTCACGTCGGATTTGTGCCCCTTATATAGGGTGTCGCGCCCCGGGGCCACGACTGCGACGATGCGGCGCTTGCTGCGCGGGCCGAATGTTGCAGCGTTTGAACCGCGGATTGAATGTGTTAGGTAAACTCTGCAACATTTGCCACGTCCGGCGTGCCTCAAGTTGGCAGATCGGGCACGGGGGCAGGGGCCAAGTAACTCCAAGGATTCGGGGGCGGGGACAGCAGCACGATGGCAGAGCGGCGTACGAGCTTCGACTATGACGATCTCCTGGCGTGCGGCCGGGCCGAGCTGTTCGGCGCCGGCAACGCCCAGCTCCCGCTGCCGCCGATGCTGATGTTCGACCGCATCACGCACGTTTCGGAAACCGGCGGCGCGCACGGCAAGGGCCAGATCAAGGCCACGCTCGCGGTCGCCGGCAATCCAAATGTCGACTGGTTCTTCTCGTGCCACTTCACGGACGATCCCGTCATGCCGGGATGTCTCGGCCTCGCTGCGCTCTGGCAGCTCACCGGCTTTTTCCTCGGCTGGCTCGGGGCGCCGGGCCGCGGGCGCGCGCTCGGTGTCGGCGAAGTGAAATTCAGCGGCATGGTTCTGCCCTCGGTGCGGGTGCTCGAGTACACGGTCGATATGAGGCGCGTCATCCTGCGCAAGCTGAAGCTCG
>CAUJKI010000670.1 GCA_963205015.1 Pseudomonadota bacterium | reverse complement strand
CGCCTCGACTATCTTGGCGTCTTGGTCAACCGCATTCGAATAGAAGCGCTTGCCCGACTCATCCGTTTCCTGGCGCTGGCTGCTCTCACCCCAAGCGCGCGACAGGCGTCCCCGCGCCAGCGGGCTCCACGGCGTTACGGCGATACCCTGGTCGGCGCAAAGCGGCATCATCTCCCGCTCTTCCTCGCGGTAGAGGAGGTTCAGATGGTTCTGCATGGAGACAAAGCGGGTCCATCCATTGAGATGCGACGTGTAGAGCGCCTTCGAGAACTGCCACGCGTGCATAGACGAAGCACCGATATAGCGCGCCTTTCCGGCCTTCACGACATCGTGTAGAGCCTCCAGCGTTTCCTCGATGGGCGTTCCGTAGTCCCAACGATGAATGATGTAGAGATCGACATAGTCGGTCCCGAGGCGACGCAAGCTGTTGTCGATCTCCGTAAATATAGCTTTGCGCGACAGTCCCATGCCATTGGGCCCGGGGCGCATCCGATTGAACACCTTGGTCGCTAGAACGACCTCCTCGCGCCGCGCGAAGTCCTTGATTGCGCGGCCAACGATTTCCTCTGACGTGCCGTCCGAATAGACGTTGGCGGTGTCGAGGAAGTTGATGCCGAGCTCAAGCGCCTGCCGGATCAGAGGACGGCTGCTCTCCTCGTCGATCGTCCAGGCATGGTTCCCGCGCGCGGCGTCCCCGAAGGTCATGCAGCCGAGGCAAATGCGGGAAACCTTCATGCCCGTAGCGCCCAGTCTCGCGTACTCCATCGTCATCTCTCCCCGGGAAGTCTCGAGCTGTACGCCCGGACTTGCCTCTTGTCAGTCGCCATTTGATCTGGCACTTTCGTTATATCCGTATGGATATAGCGTGAGAAGTACCCTTGAAGCATCGCTTCGCTGCACCCGCGCCGGCCTTCAACCTTGGCAAACGCGCCATGACGGCCCCGCTGTCGCTGGTATCGGCGCCGCTCGTGCTGGTCGAACGGCCGAAGGATGACCCAAACCCGACCCAACGCAGGGCCAAGATCTGGGAGCTTTCTCGCTACCTGCACTGCTCGGTTATCGGGACATGCCTCTCGACCGCCGAGCTTCGGCATATTCTGACCAAATCGGACTTCATCACGGACGGCGCCTCCGACCATGAGCTTCATGGCAAGGGGGTCACCGTTGCTGGTCAATCCGACGTCGCCGGCAAGCTCCTGCACAAGGCGCTCGATAAACGCCATCGACAGGTCATCAGCCAGTTCGCCAAGGCCAAGAATGCTGCCGAGCTTGGCGCGCTGTGGCGCGAGTCCGTGGCGCACGGCGAGATCCCCGGCGCCTATTGGGCGGCGCTGACGCATCCGGAGGCCTCCGACGAGCTGGTGCGGACAATGTTCGGCGAGGTGCATATGCTCTCGCACCTTGTCGGTGCCGCCAACCGGGCCGATATTCGACGCCTGCGTGAACTCGAGGCTGAGAATGCGACGCTGCAAGAGAAGCTGCGCCGCCAGCAGGTTCAGCTACGCGAGGGGATAACAGCACGTGATGCCCAGATCCGCGATCTCAACCTCCTTCTCGCGCGTCGGATCGCCGACGATATCGCGACCGAGCCTTCCAATGCCGGCTCCATAGAGGGCACCGCGCTCACAAAGCTCGTCGCCGATCTCGAACGCCGCCTCAGCGCCGAATGCCGTCGCCGGAGTGCGGTCGAGGCTCGCCTCGAGCGTCTGACTGAGGACGCCCGACGGGATCGTGAGGCGCGCGCCGCCGCGGACGCCCGCGAGGCGGCGCTGCGCGAAGAGCTAGACGCACTCGAAGCGAGCATCACCGCGCCCGCTTCTGTGTCCGACGCGATCGATAGCCGGTCCGGCCTCGATGGCGTCGCGTTTCTCTATGTTGGCGGACGGCCGCACCAGCACACGCATCTGCGCGAGCTGAGCAATCGAGCCGGTGCTGACATTTTCTTTCACGACGGCGGTATCGAGGAACGCCACGGCTTGCTCGCCGGTCTCGTCAACCGCGCCGATATCGTGATGTTCCCCGTCGATTGCGTGAGTCACGAGGCGGTAGCGGCGATCAAACGCCTCTGCCGCCATGCCGCAAAGCCTTTCATGCCGCTGCGCAGTAGCGGCATCAGCTCGTTTCTGGCTGCACTTGATCGTGTGGCTGTCGCTCGATCCGGTGAGGAGGCCGCCGCACCGGCATCGGCCTGAAACCAGCTTCCTGGCTCCGGGCCCCTCACGGGCCCGCAATCTGCCGAGCGATATATCCATCCGGATATATTTCGGCCAACGACCAAGGAGGAAGCGATGGATGCGATTGCACTCGACGCCAGGCTCAGCAAAGCGGCCCGCGAGTTCGTGGGACGCAAGCCCCGTCTCCTGATCGACGGCAAGCTGGTTGCTGCTGCCTCAGGCAAGACCTTCCCTGTCTACAATCCGGCGACTGGCGAGGTCATCGCCCAGATTCCCGAAGCCGACCGTCAGGATGTCGACCTCGCGGTGAAAGCCGCACGTCGCGCCTTCGATGACGGCACCTGGGCCCGCGTGAAACCCAACGAGCGCAGCAGGCTGCTGTGGAAGCTGGCGGATCTGGTCGAGAAGAATCTCGATGAGTTCGCCGAGCTCGAATCTCTCGACAATGGCAAGCCGGCGGCTGTGGCGCGCGTCGCCGACGTACCGCTGACTGTCGACATGTTCCGCTACATGAGCGGCTGGGCGACAAAGATCACCGGCTCGACGATCCCCCTATCGATGCCGGGCGAATACCTTTCCTACACGCTGCGCGAGCCCGTCGGCGTCGTCGGCCAGATCATTCCATGGAACTTCCCGCTGCTGATGGCAGCGTGGAAGCTGGCGCCAGCGCTCGCGGCCGGCTGCACGGTCGTGCTCAAGGCGGCCGAGCAGACCCCGCTCTCCGCGCTTCGTCTGGGCGAGTTGATCCAGGAAGCGGGTTTCCCGGCGGGTGTGGTCAATATCCTTGCCGGTTCCGGCGAGACGGCCGGCGCCGCGCTGGCGAGCCACGATCTCGTCGACAAGGTTGCCTTCACTGGTTCGACGGAAGTTGGCAAGCTGATCGTTCAGGCAGCGACCGGCAACCTCAAGAAGGTCAGCCTGGAGCTCGGCGGCAAGTCGCCTGCGCTCGTGTTCCCCGATGCTGACCTCGAGCTGGCGATTCCCGGTACAGCCAACGCCATCTTCTTCAATCACGGCCAGTGCTGCTGCGCCGGCTCGCGGCTCTACGCGCACAAGAAGGTGTTCGACAAGGTCGTCGACGGCGTGGCCTCGATCGCCAACAAGATCAAGGTCGGACCTGGGCTCGATCCGACGACCGAGATGGGGCCGCTCGTCTCCGACGAGCAGTTTGCGCGTGTCACCGGCTACATCGACGCCGGCCGCAAGGAAGGTGCGGAGATCGTCACCGGCGGCAAGCAGGTCGGCAATGCCGGCTACTTCGTGGCACCGACGGTGATCACGAACACCAAGCCGAGCATGAAGGTCATTCGCGAGGAGATCTTCGGTCCGGTGGTGTGCGCGCAGCCGTTCGACGACGATGACATCGACCGCATCGCCAAGGAGGCCAACGACACGATCTATGGCCTCGCGGCAAGCGTGTGGACTCGCGACGGTGGGCTCGCCCACAAGATGGCGCATCGCATCCGCTCGGGCACCGTGTGGATCAACTGCCATAACGTGTTCGATTCCGCGCTTCCCTTCGGCGGCTACAAGCAGTCCGGCTGGGGCCGCGAGATGGGGATCGAGGTCTTCAACAACTACACCGAGATCAAGGCGATCACCGCTGCGCTGTGATCGTGAAATGCGGAGCGGGCGCCAAGGCGCCTGCTCCGTCCTCAAGCGAGTAAGGGGCTCCAGGCAGGATCGGTCTGGGTCAACTGCTATCAGGCCATGGACCGGCTATCCCCTTCGGCGGCCACAAGATGAGCGGCTACGGGCGTGAAGATGGGCTCCAGCATCTCGATGAATACCTGAACGTAAAGGCTGTCTGGATCAAGACAGCCTGAAGCGAGGGCCAGCATGGCATTTGCCGCTGTAGATGATCACAAGGCGGACCGTCCGGTGCGGCTTGCCGAAGCGCTGCAAATGGCTCGGCCCCAGCTCGTGCCAGTGCGCGAGCAAGAGTTCGTTGCGCTTCACGAAGCGCGCGGTCGCGTTCTGGCGCGAGAGTTAATTGCGTCCGTCGACCTGCCACCACACAATAGCGCTGCCATGGATGGCTTCGCGATCCGAAGTGCAGACCTTGTTCCTGGCGCCGTTACGAGCCTGAAGGTGATAGGCGAAGCTGCCGCCGGCCATCCGTTCGACGGTATGGTCTCTGCGGCACAAGCCGTGCGGATTCTTACCGGCGCGCAGATGCCGGAAGGGGCGGATCGCGTCGTCGAGCAGGAACTTTGTGTCCGCGAAGGTGGCGGGCCTTGTGCGGCGATTTGCGTTTCGTGACATGAAGGATTTGCAGAAAGAATGATCACACACCCTTTTGATTTGATGATAGCGAGGCATGTTGGCCTCGTCTCGATGTGACGCCAGTCGTTCGACGGCTACGCCGGCAGTTCGGTCTTGAATCGGCAAGGGCACGTCACCGTGAGTCTTCGGCATCTTAGCTATCTCGTTGCGCTCGCCGGGGAGCGCAATTTCCACAAGGCCGCCCGGGCGTCGCATATTGCACAACCGACGCTGTCGGCAGCGCTGCGGCAGCTCGAGGCCGAGTTCGGCGCACCGCTCGTACGTCGCTCCAATCAGCGCTTCGAAGGCTTCACTGACGAGGGTCTACGCGTCCTCGATGTGGCACGTCGGATGCTCGCCGACGCGGAGATCCTGAAGCAGTCGATCCGATCGCCGCGCGACCGGCTGACCGGCCATCTCCGCATCGGCATCATACCAACTGCCGAACCTCTGGCGGGGCAGATCACCGCTGCGTTTCATGCCCACCAGCCGGACGTCACGATCACGCTACTGAGCAAGACATCGAGGGAGATTGAGCGCGGCATTGCCGAGCATTCGCTCGAAGCAGGGATTACCTATGTCGGCCGGACGGCCTCGGGTCAGCTCTTAGCGCAACCGCTCTATCAGGAGGGGTATGTCGTCATCGGCTCGGAAGAGCTGCTGGGCCAAACGCGCACGCGCATCTCCTGGCAGGAAGCGGCGGCGCTGCCCCTCGTTCTCCTCAATCGCGAGATGCAGAATCGACGCCTCATCGACGAGTCGTTCCGCAAGACCGGCGCTGCTCCCAAAGTTACGGCAGAAAGCAGCACCCTCGTTGGCATCTTCAGTCACGTCCGGCAGGGAAGCTGGTGCGGCGTCGTGCCCAATACCTTTGCTGCACTCCTCGGCCCCGTCGGTGGTATCCGCGTGCTCGCGCTCACGGATCCGACGACACAGCACGCGGTCGGCGTTGTTACCCTTTCCCGCAAACCACTGCCTCCCCTCGCGCAGGCCCTGATTGAGGTGCTGCAGAAGTTGCCTGCAATCGGTGGCAGGGCCAAGCTTCGAGACCGATAGATTTTGCCGATCACTGTGCGCGGAGAACTCATTTGCGAGCTATCCGGCGACGGCTCATGGTGCCCGCAATCTTATTTTCTAGCGGGAGCGCAGGATGCTTGATCAGGCGGCAGTCACATTACCTGAGCGACGACTGCTGATCCACGGCGCGTGGACTGACGCAGCAAGCGGCAAATCCTTCTCGACGATCAATCCGGCCACCGAGGAGATCATCACGCGGGTTGCGGAAGCCGGTGCAGCCGACATCGATGCTGCGGTTAGATCCGCGCGTCGGGCACTCGAAGAAGGCCCGTGGCGACTGATGACCGGCGCGCAGCGCGGTCGCCTTCTCCGCCGCCTCGCCGATCTGATCGAACGGGACCGCGAGAACCTCGTTACACTCGAAGCGATCGACGCCGGCAAGCCGCTTGCGGCAACGCGTCGCCAGGATTTGCCGGCTGCGATTGATTGTCTCGAATACTACGCCGGCTGGGCAGACAAGATCGCCGGCGAGATTGTCCCTGCGCGAGCCGACGCCCTAACCTATGTCACGCGCCAGCCGGTCGGCGTGGTAGCGGCGATCGTTCCTTGGAACTTCCCGCTCATGAACGCCGTCTGGAAGATCGCGCCGGCGCTCGCCTGCGGCTGTACGGTCGTGCTCAAGCCGGCGGAGCTGACGCCACTCTCGGCTCTCCGGCTCGGGGAACTGGCACTTGAGGCCGGCCTCCCGCCGGGTGTCCTCAACATCGTGCCGGGTTTCGGCACCGTCGCCGGGCAGGCGCTGATCGAGCATCCGGAGGTCGACAAGATTTCATTCACAGGCTCGCCGCAGGTCGGCAAGCACATCATGGCCACGGCCGCGCAGCAGTGCAAACACGTCACGCTCGAGCTTGGCGGCAAGTCACCAAATTTGATCTTCGAGGATGCAGATCTCGATGCGGCTGCGCACGCAGCAGGCTCGGGCATTTTCTTCAATGCCGGTCAGGTGTGTTCGGCAGGTTCCCGCATCCTCGTCCACGAGAGCCGGCACGACGAGTTCGTCGATCGCCTCGTCGGCCGCGCACGCCGCCTCAAGCTCGGGAATCCCTTCGATCCGGAGACATCCATGGGGCCGCTCATCTCTGCGACTCAGCAGGAGCGCGTGCTTGCTCATATCGAACGCGGTCGGGAGGGTGGCGTGCGTATCGCCAGCGGCGGCCGTGCCCACGGAGAGAAAGGATACTTTATCGAGCCGACCGTGCTCGCGGATGCCGACAACGCGATGAGCGTCGCGCAGGAGGAGATCTTCGGCCCCGTCGCAACCGTGATCCCTTTCAAGGATGATGCCCAGGCAATTCGCATGGCCAACGACAGCCGATACTCGCTGGCAGCGGGTTTGTGGACACGCGATGTGACGCGCGCCCATCGCGTGGCGCAGGCGCTCCGTGCCGGCACGGTCTGGATCAACACGTTCGGCCCGACCGATACGCGGCTACCTTGGGGCGGTCTCGGCGGCGATTCCGGCGTCGGCCGCGATCTCGGGCGCACCGCGCTTGACAACTACACGGAGCAGAAGGCGGTCTGGCTGCATCTCGGTAAAGTGGCCTGAGTATTCAGGGCCAGCGGCAGGTTTTGCGCGCTCATCGATCGGTGAAATCGATCGATCCAATCCATAGAATGCGTTGGATCGGCACTAGAGAACCTACGAACCATTTCCGGGCACAAGGAGCTCGGAAGTGGACAAATCCAGGAACACCAATCTCGCCTCATCTCAATCCGCGGCCGTCGACCACCCATGGCACGGCACTGCTCAAGGCCTGCTGCTGACCGCGGCCATCAGCGCCGCGGCTTACTTATTGCGCATGATCCCCGGAACAGCCGCCGTCAGTCCTATGCTTCTCGCCGTTGTGATCGGCATGAGCATCAATGCCAAATTCGGGCTGCGGCCAGACACCCGTCCTGGTATCGAGTTGGTTCTCCGTCGGTTCCTGCGCATCGCGATCGTGCTGCTCGGATTACAGCTCACAACCACACAGATCATCTCCGCTGGACCGACTGCCCTGAGTGTCATTGCGCTGACCGTCGTAGCGAGCCTCCTATTCACTATTTGGCTCGGGCGCCTTATGGGCATCGAGCGCAAGCTGACCGAGCTCATCGCTGTCGGAACAGCCATATGCGGCGCCTCTGCCATCATCGCGGTCAATACCGTCACGCGGGCGCGCGGCGAGGACGTCGCTTACGCCTTGGCGAGCGTCACCTTATTCGGCTCGGTTGCCATGTTTGCCTATCCGCTCGCAGCCGGCGTGCTCGGTCTAGAGCCTTTTGCCTTCGGCCTATGGACGGGGGCGTCGATCCATGAAGTTGCGCAAGTTGTGGCCGCCGCATTTCAGGGCGGACGCGAGGCAGGGGAATTTGGAACTGCGGCGAAACTATCCCGCGTCCTGTTCCTTGCGCCACTGATCATCACGCTGGGCGTCCTTGCATCACGAAAAGTGCGTGAAGAGGACAGCGGCTCCAGATCAGTGGTTCCCGTCCCCTGGTTTGTTCTCGGCTTCCTCGCCCTCGTGCTCGCGAACAGCTTCCTCGAAATCCCTAAAGCTGCGAAGACTGGCGCGGCGTCCCTCTCAGGCTTCATGCTCACGATGGCCCTTGCCGCAATGGGTTTGCAAACTAACATCGCCCGGCTCCGTGACAGGGGTGCCCGTCCCCTCGCCCTAGGGCTGTTTGCCTCAGTGTTCATCGCGGCATTCAGTCTGACACTCATCGTGGCGCTCGTGTAAAAATGGGTGGCCATGACCTTCGAACAACTTCGCATCTTTGTCGCCGTCGCCGAATTCGAGAATGTTACGCGGGCCTCCCGTCACCTCTCGTTGCCGCGCATCATCATGCCTGGGCGCCCACGCCGCCTC
>CAUJKI010000669.1 GCA_963205015.1 Pseudomonadota bacterium | reverse complement strand
GCGGATGGCTTGACCGAGAGCGAAGCCGCCGCTCGCCTGGAGCACTATGGGCCGAACCTAGCGGTGGTGAACGTCCGGCACAGCCTTGCCGCGAAATTGGCAAAGCGGTTTGCCGAACCGCTTGTCGCCATTCTCCTGATCGCTGCGGCTATATCCGGCTTGACCGGGGACTGGCAGAGTTTCGTCATCATCCTGGTGATCGTGGTCTTCTCGGTCGTGCTCGATCTTGCCCAGGAGCAGAAGGCTCAGACGGCGATCGCTGCACTGCGGCGCTCGGTAGCAGTAACGGCCGCCGTGCGACGCGATGGGCGTGTCATTGAGCGGCCGGTGCGCGATATCGTGCCGGGCGACATCGTTGAGCTTCGCGGTGGCGATCTTGTGCCTGCCGATGGGATCGTTCTGGCAAGCCGCGGCGCGCTCGCGAACGAAGCGATCCTGACCGGTGAACCATACCCTGCCGAGAAGCGGCCAGGCCCGATCGACAGTCCTACGCCGGCCGACGCCTCCAATGCTTTGTTTGGTGGCACGAGCATCGTCGGCGGTCAGGCGACGATGCTCGTCATTGCGACGGGTGGCACGACACGGTTCGGCGCCATCGCCGCTTTGGTTCAGGAGAAGGCCGCGCCGACGGCGTTCGAGCGCGGCGTCCATTCGCTCGGCATGCTGATCCTGCGGCTGACCGGATTTCTCGTGCTTTTTGTGCTTCTGACACAGCTCATCCGCCATGGCATTTCGCTGGAGAGCTTCCTGTTTGCGGTGGCTCTCGCCGTCGGCCTCACCCCCGAGCTGTTGCCGATGATCATGACGGTCACCCTCTCGCGGGGGGCCGTGCGTATGGCAGCGCGCCAGGTTGTCGTCAAGCGGCTCTCCGCGATTCACGATCTCGGTGCAATGGATGTCCTATGCACGGACAAGACCGGAACACTGACGGAAGCCAAAATCGTCCATATCGGCAGCTTCGCCACTGACGGAGCCGAGAGTTTGCGCGCGACGCAGCTTGCGCGCCTCAACAGCCGCTTTGCGAGCGGCATGCGGAGTAATCTTGACGATGCCCTGTTGGCCGCGCCGCTCGCAGAAGATGCGGCGTGCCGTTTTGTCGACGATGTGCCTTTCGACTTCGACCGGCGCCGCGCGTCGGTTTTGGTGGAGAGTGGCGGCGAGCGGCAAATTCTTACCAAAGGTGCGCCAGAGGCCCTGCTATCATTGTGCGTGAGCGCAGAGCTGGCAGATGGTGGTACAGTGCCATTGGACGCTGCGATGCGCGCAAAAATCGAGGCCCTGATCAATGCCAAAGGCCGGGAGGGATTACGCCTCCTCGGCATCGCACGGGGCGCCATGCCTGTAAGCTGCGAGAAAATCACGCCGTCCGACGAGAGAGATCTCACCTTCGTCGGATGTGCTGCTTTTATCGATCCTCCCAAAGCATCGGTGACCGATGCGGTGCTCCGTCTGCGCCGTGCGGGCTTACGTGTCAAGATCATCTCCGGTGATGCCGCGCCCGTCGTTCTGCATCTGGTTGAGGTCCTCAATCTTCCAGCAGCCGGAATAGCGACCGGAGAGGAGATTGCCAACCTTTCCGAGACGGCGCTGGCCGTTCTTGTCGAGGAAGTCGATCTCTTCGTACGCACTTCCCCCGAACAGAAAAGCCGCATCGTTCGTGCGCTACGCCGCCACGGCCACACGGTCGGATTTCTGGGCGACGGCATCAACGATGCACCTGCCATTCACGTGGCCGACGTCGGAATTTCGGTCGATGGGGGGACGGACGTCGCGCGGCAGGCAGCAGATATCATCATGCTCGCACCGGATCTCGGCGTTTTGGCCGACGGTATTGCGGAGGGTCGACGCACCTACGCCAACATCATGAAGTACGTGCGGATGGGCACCAGCTCCAATTTCGGCAATATGCTCTCCATGGCGCTGGCCTCACTGGCGTTGCCGTTTCTGCCGTTGGCGCCTTTGCAGATTCTGCTCAACAATCTGCTCTACGACATATCCGAAATCGGCATTCCCTTCGATGACGCGGACAAAGAAGATATCGCCCTGCCGATGGTCTGGGATATCGGCAGCTTGCTTCGCTTCACGTTGATCATGGGGTCCTTGTCGTCGCTTTTTGATCTCGCGACATTCGCTTTGCTGCATGCAGGTTTCGGCGCGGCGATCGAAGTATTCCGCACCGCATGGTTTATCGAGTCGATCGTCACCCAGATTCTCGTCATTTTCATCATTCGCTCGGCGAAGCCACTCTGGGCAGGTCGCCCTCATCCGGCCCTTGTCGCAAGCTCTCTCGGTGCACTTCTGGTTGCGCTACTGTTGGCGCTCACACCGATCGGCCGCGTCTTCGGCTTCGTTCCGCTGCCACCGCTGGTTCTGGCAGCTATCGCTGCGATCAGCATTACCTATCTCGCCACGGCGGAAGGACTGAAGCACATCGCCATGCGTCCGGTATTCAGGCCATCCCGGGGATCAGGACCGCAGCTCCCGTAAGCCGGCCGGCGCGGAGACGATCCAGTGCCGTGTTGGCGTCGCCGAGAGCGAACGGCTCGATGTGTGTACGAATCGGCGTCGCCGCGGCCAGTTGCAGAAAGTCCGCGGCATCCCGGCGCGTGAGATTGGCAACTGAGCGCACGACGCGCTCGCCCCAAAGCAAGCCGTAGGGCATGGCGGGGATGTCGCTCAGGTGAATTCCGCCCAGCACGACCGTGCCGCCTTTGCGCACCGAGGCAAGCGCCGCCGGCACGAGCGCTCCAACAGGCGCGAAGATAATGGCTGCATCGAGTTCAGCCGGCGGCCGCTCGTCAGATCCGCCTGCCCAGGCGCAGCCGAGGCTCAGGGCAAAAGCCTGAGCGTCGGCGTCTCCAGGCCGCGTGAACGCATACACGCGCCGCCCCTCGAACTGCGCAACCTGGGCAACAATGTGTGCGGCGGCCCCAAACCCGTAGATGCCGAGCCTTGCGGCCTCACCGCTCATGCGCAGCGACCTGAAGCCAATGAGACCGGCGCACAGGAGCGGCGCAGCAGCAGTATCCGAATAGCTCTCCGGCAACGGGAAACAATAGGCGGCTTCGGCGACCGCATATTCCGCATAGCCACCGTCGATCTGATATCCCGTGAAGCGCGGCACATCACAGAGATTCTCGTGACCGGCTGCGCAATAGGCACATCGTCCGCAGGTATGACCGAGCCAGGGAATCCCGACCCTATCACCCATCTGCATGAAGGTGACGCCGTCTCCGAGCGCTTCGATGCGACCGACGATTTCATGCCCTGGAATGATCGGCAGCTTGGGCTCGGTCAGCTCGCCGTCGACGACGTGCAAGTCAGTGCGACAGACACCACACGCGGCGACCTTCACCAGAACTTGCCCTGGGCCTGGAGAGGGGACGGGAACCTCCAAAGGCTGCAGCGGCGTACCAGCCTTCACCAGAACCATAGCGCGCATTGCAGACCTCCCTATCAGGGCAACCGCCCCTAAGGGCTCAGGCCGCCCCGCCGCAATTCGCGCGCAATATAAGCTATTGCGGCAGTACGAAACTCAAACCTCTCCCGCGTCACGTAGTGTCAATAGCGCTTCCTCGACTCTAGCGCTACCGCCGAAGCGGTCGCGCAAGCTGCTTCTTGATGAACATCAATGCGCACATCTGTTGCGAGGAATCTCCTGGAGTGGGGTAGTTCAACAGAGAGGATACGTTATGCAAGCAAAGGAGATTATGACCCGACAAGTGGCAACAATATCACCAGAATCCAGCGTGCGGGAGGCTGCCACTCTCATGACGGACAAGCGGCTGAGCGGCCTTCCCGTCGTAGCAGCCGGTGGTCGTGTGGTTGGCATCCTGACAGCCAGCGATCTGCTCCACCGTGTAGAGACGCAAACCGAGAAGCGTAAGTCCTGGTTTGCCAGCTTCTTTGCCGACCCGGATCAGATCGCTCGGGAGTATGCAAAAGCGCACGGTCTGAAAGTTCACGAAGTGATGTCGCGGCACGTTATTTCCGTCCGCGATGATGTCAGCCTCAGCGAGGTCGCAGAGGTGCTCGACAGCAACCGGCTGAAACGCGTTCCCGTCGTGCGCGATGGCTCGCTTGTAGGAATCATTTCACGAAGCGACCTCGTGCGCGCCCTGAGCCAAGTGAGCGTCGGCAAACCCATCGAAAGATCAGACGACGCAACCCTGCAGCGTGACATCATGGAGAAAATCCGCAAGCTGACGTGGCTTGATAGCGGCTACATCAATATCACCGTGAAAGATGGGATCGTCGAAGCCTGGGGCATGGTACCGTCAGCCGACCAACACAATGCGCTTCGGGTGCTTATCGAAGAAGTCGCAGGGATCGGCCGCCTCGAGGATCGTCTCACGGTCAGCAGACCCTCTGCGGGGGGATGGGTCTAAGCCAGGCTTTTTCTCGTCCCGACGGGATGGTGTGTAAGTAACAGACCACATCTCTTGTCGGCGTATCGTTGGCCTCATAGCTCGCAGATGGCTTCCGCGAGCTCGCGGTGTAGTCGGCCACGCCAGCGATCTCGTCGTCTGCGTGAAAGTGCCGAAATCTTGAAGACCATGCACATGCGCGCGTTGAGGCCGTGGATGGTCTGCTGCCGGCACACTACAGAAGAGCGTGTCGGTCCACCGCTTGCGTCCACCGTGCTCATCGCCTCACTCGATGAGGCGCACGTTTGCGCCGGTGGATTTTACGTTTTCGACGGAATCTGCGGCTTCACACCCCCCGGAGTCAAGAGTGGCGGGACCTGAGGGTTCGTCCGCAAGGATTCAAGATAAGCGAGGATACTCAGGATTACATCGCGCGTGAGCTGGTTATCCCGCATCGGGAGATGAGGCAGGATAAGAACG
>CAUJKI010000668.1 GCA_963205015.1 Pseudomonadota bacterium | reverse complement strand
CGGTAACCTTCTCGCTGGCGTCGTGCCCTTCGCCATTGAAACCGGTCTGCTCCCCGCGGCCGATGGCGAAACGCGCGCGCGCGTCTTCATGCTGAACGGCGAATCGATTTGCGAAGTCATTGTGCAAACGCCGGAGCGCCGCGTCGAATACGCCGGCAGCGTCCGCATCGACGGTGCGCCGGGCAGCGCCGCCCCCGTCGTCTGCAACTATCATGACACCGCCGGATCCGCCTGCGGCGAGCTGCTCCCGACCGGCCGCGTGCGCGATACGATCGACGGCGTCGACGTCACCTGCCTCGACAACGGCATACCCGTCGTGGTGCTGCGCGCCGCCGATCTCGGCGTCACCGGTTACGAATCGCCCGCAGACCTCAACGCCAACGCCGCTCTGAAGGCCCGCCTCGAGCGCATCCGCTTGCAAGCCGGCCCGCTCATGCAGCTTGGCGACGTCGCGAAAAAAGTGGTGCCCAAGATGTCGCTCATCGCCGCGCCCCGCGCCGGCGGCATCGTGCACACGCGCACGTTCATCCCGCATGTCTGCCACGCGGCCATCGGCGTCCTCGGCGCCGTCTCGATTGCGACCACATGCGTGATTCCCGGCACCGTCGCGGAAGGCATCGTCGCGCCCGAACCGGCAGGCGGCGTCTGCTCCGTCGAGCACCCGAGCGGCGAGTTCACCGTCACGCTCGACATCGACCGCACCGGCCCGCTCCCCGTCGTGCGCAAGGCCGGCCTGCTCCGCACCGCGCGCCTGATCAGCTGTGGCCTGGTGTTCATCCCCGCGGGCATCTGGGACGGCAAGACGCTCTGAGATTTCCATGGCTCCCGCCGAACCGAAAAATTCCTGTCCGCCACCGGATGCGAGCACTCGGCATCCGCGACTGAAACTTCCGACGAAGGCTTGCGACGCGCACTGCCACGTCTTCGGGCCGAAGCACCTCTTCCCCTATCACCCGTCCAGCACCTACGAGCCACCCGACGCGGGCAAGGATCGCCTCCGCGAGTTGCACGATATCTTAGGCATCGAGCGGGCGGTGATTGTGCAGGCGAGCTGCCATGGCCCCGACAACCGCGCTATGCTCGACGCGATCGCAACCGGCGGCGGCCGCTACAAAGGCGTGTGCATCGCACGTGCGACATTCACCGACGACGATTTTCAACGCCTCCACGAGGGCGGCGTCCGCGGCGTGCGTTTCAACTTCGTAACCCACCTCGGCGGCACCCCTAACCTCGACGCAATGACGCAAATCCTCCAGCGCGTGAAGCCGCTCGGCTGGCATCTGATCATCCACGTCAACGCCGAGGACCTCGTAAAACTCGAGGAGTTCTTCGCGCGGATCGACATGGACATCCTCGTCGACCACATGGGCCGCGTCCCCTGCGACCAAGGCACAAGCCAGCCGGCGTTCCAGGTTTTGAAACGCTTCATGCAGCGCCCGAACTGGTGGTGCAAAGTCTGCGGCGCCGAGCGCATCTCGCGCGCCGGTCCGCCGTTTCACGACGCGGTCCCGTTCGCGCGAGAGCTGATCGCACTCGCCCCGGACCGCATCCTGTGGGGCACCGATTTCCCGCATCCCAACATCACGCGCTGGATGCCGAACGACGGAGATCTTGTCGACCTGCTCACTGAATTCACCGAGCACGACCCCGCACTGCTCCAGCGCATCGTCGTCGACAACCCCGAGCGCCTCTACCACTTCGACTCCTAATTTCATTTGCTCCATGAAAACCGTCGCCGTCCGTCATATCGAACGCGCCTCGCTCGAGGATATCGTCGGCCTTGGCCGCCTTGGCGTCGCGACCGTACACGAGGCCCAAGGCCGCAGCGGCCTGCTTCACCCCCGCATGCGGCCGATCTATTCCGGCTCCCGCCTCGCCGGTAGCGCCATCACCATCCTGGCGCATCCTGGCGACAACTGGATGATCCACGTTGCGATCGAGCTTTGCCAGCAGGGCGATATCCTCGTCGTCGGGTGTACGAGCGAGTGCAACGACGGCTTCTTTGGCGAACTGCTTGCGCAATCCGCCAAGGCCCGCGGCGTGCAAGCGCTGGTGATCGACGGCGGCGTGCGCGACACACTGGAGCTTACCGAACTCGGTTTCCCCGTCTGGTCGAAAGCCATCAACGCCAAGGGCACCGTCAAGGCTACGCTCGGCGCGGTGAACATCCCGATCGTCTGCGCCGGCCAGCACGTCGTGCCCGGCGATGTCGTCGTAGCCGACGACGACGGCGTCGCGATCGTCCGGCGGGCCGCCGCCGCGACCGTGCTCGCGGCCGGGCAGAAGCGCGAGGCCATCGAAGCGACGAAGCGCTCCCGCCTCGCCGCCGGCGAACTCGGCCTCGACCTCTACAATATGCGCCCCGTCCTCGAAAAGACGGGCCTCGTCTACCTCGACACGCTCGCCGACTACGAGCGCCTGCAAAAATAGGCTCCATGATCATCGACTGCCACGGCCACTATACCACGACTCCCGAGCCGCTCGGCGCCTACCGCGAGGCCCAGAAGGCCGCCCTCAAGCGAGATTCCGGATTTGTAGGCGAGAAGGGCGCGATCGCCATCGCCGACGACCAGATCCGCGCAAGCCTCGAGGACAACCAGCTCCGACTCCAGCGCGAACGCGGGACCGACCTCACGCTGTTCTCACCACGCGCGAGTTGGATGGAACACCACGTCGGAAACGAGCACACGAGCCGCTTCTGGACCGAGCACACAAACGAGCTCATTTATCGCGTCACCCGGCTTTATCCAGAGAGCTTCGTGGGCGTCTGCGCGCTACCCCAGTCCCCCGGCACCGGCCTCGCGGCCAGCGTCCACGAGCTAGAGCGTTGCGTGACTCAGTTCAGTTTCGTCGGCTGCAATCTCAACCTCGACCCCTCCGGCGGCCATTTTAACTCGCCGCCGCTCGGCGACCGCTACTGGTATCCGATCTACGAGAAGATGGTCGAACTCGACGTGCCGGCTATGATCCACGTCAGCGGCTGCTGCAACTGCGCCTTTCACGCCACTGGCAGCTACTACCTGAGCGCCGACACCGTGGCGTTCATGCAGCTCATGCAATCGCAGGTGATGAAGGATTTCCCGACGATCCGCTTTATCATTCCGCACGGCGGCGGCGCGGTTCCCTATCACTGGGGCCGGTTCCGCGGCCTCGCCGACATGCTGAAGCTGCCGCCACTCGGCGACCTGGTGATGAACAACATCTATTTCGACACCTGCGTTTACCACCAGCCCGGCATCGACCTTCTGCTGAAGGTCATCCCGAACAAGAACATCCTTTTTGCCTCCGAGATGATCGGCGCCGTGCGCGGCCGCGACCCGGAGACGGGCCACTACTTCGACGACACCAAGCGCTACCTCGACGCCGCGACGATCGGCGTGATGGGAAAGGCCGCTATCTTCGAGCACAACATCCGCCGCGTATTTCCGCGTCTCGACCGCCGGCTTCGCGCCACCTCCACCCCCGCATGACCTACCGCACCCAGATCGGCATCATTGGCGCCGGCCCCGCCGGCCTCCTCCTTTCCCATCTTCTCCATCTCGAAGGCATCGAATCCGTCATCCTCGAGTCCCGCACCCGAGAGGAGATCGAATCCACCGTCCGCGCCGGCGTGCTCGAGCAGGGCACCGTCGACCTGTTAATGGAAACGGGCCTCGGCGAACGCATGCTGCGCGAGGGCGCGCGGCATGAGGGCATTTTCCTGCGCTTCAACGGGCGCACCCACCGCATCAACTTCGCCGAACTTACCGGCGGCCGCGTCATCACCGTCTATGCCCAGCATGAGGTAATCAAGGATCTCGTCAAGGCGCGGCTCGACGCCGGCGGCAGGATTCTGTTCGGCGTGAAGGACGTTTCTATCCACGACATCGAGTCCGCCGTGCCGAGGATCCGCTGCATACACGACGGCTCTGCCGTGGAGTTCGGCTGCAATTTCATCGCCGGCTGCGACGGGTTCCACGGAATCTGTCGCCCCGCGTTTCCCGCTGGCAAACGCCGCGACTATTCCCACGTCTATCCCCTCGGCTGGTTCGGCATACTCGTCGAAGCCCCGCCGTCGTCCGCCGAGCTCATCTACGCCTATCACACGAAGGGTTTCGCGCTCGTCAGCACCCGTTCGCCCGTCCTGCAGCGCATGTATCTGCAGTGCGACCCACGAGACGAGATCGGAAACTGGTCCGACGACCGCATCTGGAGCGAGTTGCACTCTCGGCTGGAGACGCACGACGGCTGGAAGCCGAAAATGGGGAGGATCGTCCATAAGAACA
>CAUJKI010000667.1 GCA_963205015.1 Pseudomonadota bacterium | reverse complement strand
TCCTCCGGGTCGACGGCTATGCGTGGAGCTTCGTCGTTCTCGTCTGCGCGATTGGCCTTCTCGTCATTCTCTATGCGCGCTACTACATGTCTCCGGATGATCCGGTTCCGCGGTTCTTCTCCCTTCTATTGGGATTCATGGGCGCAATGCTCGGCATCGTCGTGTCGGGTAACCTGCTGCAGATCGTCTTTTTCTGGGAACTCACGAGCCTCTACTCCTTCCTCCTTATCGCCTATTGGCATCATAATCAGAACGCCCGCGAAGGCGCGCGCATCACGCTCACGGTGACAGCAACGGGAGGCCTCTGCCTGCTGGCCGGGATGCTCCTGCTCGGCCAGATCGCGGGCAGCTACGATCTCGATGTGGTGCTCCGGTCAGGCGCCACCGTCATTGCCCATCCACTTTACCTCCCGACTCTTCTGCTGATTGCCGGTGGCGTGCTGACAAAGAGCGCGCAGTTTCCCTTCCATTTCTGGTTGCCGCGCGCGATGGCTGCCCCGACGCCTGTCTCGGCGTATTTGCATTCGGCAGCCATGGTCAAAGCGGGCGTCTTCCTGCTGGCCCGGCTCTGGCCGGTCATGGCGGGACATGACTACTGGTTCTGGATATTCACGACGCTCGGCGCCGCAACGCTGTTGCTCGGCGCGTTCCTCGCACTCTTCCAGCAGGACCTCAAAGGCGTGCTTGCCTATTCGACGATGAGCCATCTTGGGCTCATCACCCTGCTCCTCGGTCTCGGCAGTCCGCTAGCGGCGGTGGCGGCAATCTTTCACATCATGAATCACGCGACCTTCAAGGCCTCGCTGTTCATGGCCGCCGGTATCATCGACCATGAAGCCGGGACACGCGACATTCGCCGGTTGGGGGGTCTCTATCGCGCGATGCCGATCACCGCCACGCTGGCGATGGTGGCCGCTGCGGCGATGGCCGGTGTTCCACTGCTCAATGGTTTCTTGTCGAAGGAGATGTTCTTTGCCGAGACCGTGGAGACGCATGTGGCTTCGGCGCTCGACGATGCGCTGCCCTATCTTGCCACGCTCGCCGGCATGTTCAGCGTCGCGTATTCCCTGCGCCTGATTCACCAGGTGTTCTTTGGTCCACCGGCCACGGATCTGCCGCGCACACCGCGTGATCCCGTCCTCTGGATGCTGCTGCCGATCGCCTTTCTCGTGCTTACGTGCGTTCTCGTCGGCGTCGCGCCGCAAGCGACGGTCGGCGGGTTTCTCCACATTGCCGTCCAGGCCGTTCTTGGGTCGGCGACTCCGGAGTACAGCTTGGCAGTATGGCATGGTCTAACGCCGGCATTGTGGATGAGTCTGCTTGCGTTGGCGGGCGGGATCGTCATTTACGCAACCTTGCTGACCTACCTCGCCGGCGACGTGGAGGGCGCACCGATCCTGCGCCGGTTGAAGGGACAGCGCATTTTCGAGCGTGCCGTTGCGATCGTGTCATGGCGCGGCGCGAAGAGGCTCGTGCAATCTTTGGGCTCGACTCGTCTTCAGCCGCAGATCGCGCTCCTGCTCTGCGTTACGGTGCTCGCCGCGATTTGGCCTTTGTATAAAGGATCGATCGACGTTCGCCTGCCGAAGCTGGGTGAAATCGATACCAGCTTCCTCCTGGTCTGGATTGTTGGTTGCTTCTGTGCTTTGGGCGCGGCGCAGCAGGCGAAGTTCCATCGTCTCGCTGCCGTGATCCTGATGGGTGGGGCGGGACTTTCGACGTGCGTGACCTTCGCCTGGGCCTCCGCGCCGGATTTGGCGTTGACCCAGCTGCTCGTCGAGATCGTGACCACCGTGCTGTTGCTACTTGGCCTCCGATGGTTGCCGAAACGACGGGAGGAGGCCAGCCGTCCTGCGAACATTCTCATCCTCACAAGACGTTTCCGCGATTTCGCGATCGCCGCTCTCGGTGGTGCGGGTATAGCGGTGCTGGCCTATGCCGTCATGACGCGGCCGCAGACCTACAGCATCTCCGTCAACTTTCTCGAGAAGGCCTATACGGAAGGAGGGGGGAGGAATGTCGTCAATGTCATCCTCGTCGACTTCAGAGGCTTCGACACGCTCGGCGAGATCACCGTCCTCGGGATTGTCGCCATCACTGTCTATGCGCTGCTCCGACGCTTCCGCCCGGCGCGAGACAGCATGGTGCTCCCTGAGCAGAAGAGCTTCCAGAATCTGTTTGACGCGGAGCGCGACGCGTTGAGCAAGGACCCTATATCCGCGCACTACATGATCGTACCGGGCCTCATCATGCGCCTTCTGTTCCCCGTAGTTGCGATGATGGCCATATTTCTCTTCATGCGCGGTCACGATCTGCCGGGAGGCGGCTTCGTTGCCGGACTGACGTTCGCTGTCGCCTTCATTCTCCAGTACATTGCCGGTGGTGCGCGATGGGTCGAGGCCCGCCTCACGGTGCTGCCGGTACGCTGGATTGGCTTCGGCATGCTGGCGGCCGGAGGTACGGGCATCGGTGCGGCCTTCTTCGGTCGCCCATTCCTCTCTTCGTCGTTCCAGTATGTGGATCTTCCCG
>CAUJKI010000666.1 GCA_963205015.1 Pseudomonadota bacterium | reverse complement strand
CAGCTGACCTCTCTGACTATCCGCTCTCAATCAGGCGACGCGATCACCCTTCTGGACGGTGACCGTTCTGTTATCCACTCCAGGGAGCATGCGCGCAGGGTCGCGCGTCACGACGACGTCGATGACAGTCGGCTTGCCGCCCGTCTCGAGCGCGGAAGCGAGCGCTGTGCCGAGGTCATCAGGTTCCTCCACACGAATGCCGCGACAGCCAATGGCCTCGGCGACACGCGCATAATTCACTTCGGCCAGATCGGAGGATTGGTAGTTACCACTGCCGTACATGAGGTGCTGAAGCGCCTTCACATAGCCAGATGCGGCGTTGTTGACGATGATGATCGTGAACTTCAAACCGAGGCGAACGGCCGTTTCGAGCTCACCCATAACCATATTGAAGCCCCCATCGCCCGTGAGCGCGACGACAGGACGATCACCGGCAGCAAACCTTGCGCCGATGGCGCCGGGCACGCCGTAGCCGATCGACGCAAAGCCGCGATCCGGAACAAAGCCGCGCCCCGGCTGTTTGGTATCGTAAAGCAGGCCACCCCAATGCGCCGCGAATCCGCCGTCGGCGATAAGAATGGCGTCCGCTGCAAGGCGGCTATTCAGTTCGTTCATCAGCCGAGCCATGCTGATCGGCTTCTCAGCTGAATTGAGCTTATCCGCGACGGAGCTACGCCACGCGCGCATGCGCTCCGCTACATCGGCCACGTAGGCACTGCGCTGCTTACGCAGCTCCGGTGCCTTGTCCGCAAGCGCGACCTGCAGCTCGCTCAGCGTTTCACGAACGTCCCCCCAAAGGCGCAGCACCGGGGTGGTCGTGCGGTCGAATTCCTCAGCGACGATATCCAGGTGGATGATCTGCTTGTCCGCAGGAAGCAGGCTGTATCTCTTGGTCGCAATCTCACCGAGCTTGCAACCGACGACGAACACGCAGTCCGCCTCCGCCACGATCGGATTCGCGATGCGGTCATATCGCCCAAACAACCCTGCACTGAGTGAACTGCTACAGGCGACGGCGCCTTTGCCGGTGAGCGTGTGCGCAACCGGAATGGCGTTCTCCTCGGCGAACGCCTGCACTTGCTCGGCAGCACCGCTCAGATGAACGCCACCGCCGCAAAGCATGATGGGTTTGCGCGCGTTCGCAAGCAATTCTGCAACGCGAGCGAGATCGGCGGCTGCCGGTCGACAGCGAACAGCTGGGATGCGGCGATGCTGCGGGCTGATCACGAACTCGGCATCTTCAAACGGATAGGAGTCGTGACAGATGTCCTCAGGCACGATCAAAGCAACCGGGCCGGGCCGGCCTGTGGTCGCCACGACGAATGCACGACGAACCAGCTCCGGGACCCGCGCGATATCCTCCACGCGAATTACTTCCTTGCACGCCGGACGCAAGATCTCAGCCTGACGCGCCTCCTGGGTCATGTTCTTCCAGGAGTGGCGGCGGTGCGTATCGCCGACCAAAGCGACTATTGGCGTCCCCGCATTCAGGGCTTCGACAAGCCCCGTGACGAGGTTTGTTGCGCCTGGGCCGAGCGTCGCATCGCATACACCCACGCGGCCGCTGATCTTGCCATAGGCGTCAGCAGCGAAGACGCCACAGCGCTCATCATTGATCAGATAGTGCTGAAGATTGAGCCTACGCGCCGCATCATAGAATGGCAGGAGCTGGAACCCGCCCATGCCGAACATCGGACCGATCTCGTGAGCCGCAAGCATCCGGGCGATGGCTTCGCCGCCGGTCATCGTCGAATTTTTCATGGGTCTAGGCCTGCATCTGCACTTTTGCAGTTTCGACGATCTGACGCGGAGTTATCTTCATGAGCTTCTCTAGCGGTGGTGAATAGGGAATGGGAACGCGCGGTGCACCGAGGCGCCGCAAAGGTGCCTTCAACCTTGGACCGCGCTCGGCGATAGTGGCGATTATCTCAGCACCAAACCCACCGGTCTTGACGGCCTCGTGGATCACCAGAAGCCGCCCCGTGCGTTCGACGCTTTCGAGCACAGCTCTCACATCCCAAGGCCATAGTGTTCGCAAATCTATGAGATCCACCTCGATGTCGCGCTGCGCTGACAATTGCGTCGCCGCCTCGGCCGCCGTGTGGACAGTCGCCGACCAGGTCACAATTGTGAGATCGTTGCCTTGGCGAACCTTCCGAGCCTTACCGATCGGAACAAGATAGTCATCATCGTCCGGCACTTCGCCTTCGAGTGCCCATAAGCCCTTGTGTTCCATGTAGACGACGGGATCGTCACATCGGATGGCAGCTTTGAGTAGTCCTTTGTTGTCCGCAGGTGTCGATGGCAGAATCACAATGAGACCCGGAATATGCGCGTACCAAGCTTCCAGCGACTGCGAATGCTGAGCAGCGGCCGAGCCGCGCATGCCGACAGGCTCGCGAACGACAACGGGAACTCGCGCCTGGCCGCCGAACATGTAGCGTGCCTTGGCGGCCTGATTGACAAGTTCATCAATCGCGCAAAGAGCGAAATCCGAAAAGCGCATCTCGACGACTGGCCTCGTACCCATCATCGCGGCACCGATTGCAGCGCCCATGATTGCTGCCTCGGAGATCGGCGTATCTGCGATGCGATTGGGGCCGAATTCGTCGATCAATCCCTTGTACTGGCCGGAGACGCCGCCTCTGCCTAGATCTTCGCCAAGCGCCCAAACCATCGGATCGCGGCGCATTTCCTCGGCAATTGCCTGCTTCGAGGCCTCAAGATAGCTCAGCTCAGCCACGGCGCGTGCTCCATCTTCTCCGCGCCGACATCCTGCACGTCATCGTACGCAATCTCCGGCGCAGGCCACGGCGCGGCCTTTGCCTCCTCAAGAGCAGCAAGCATCTCGGCTTTGGCTTCCTGCTCGATCGATGTCAACACGGCGTCCCTAACGCCAGCGGCCTTCAACAGAGCGGCGCAGCGGCGAATGGGCTCATGTTCCCATTGCGCATCCACCTCGGCGTCCGGTCGATACTGCCCACGATCAAAGCCGCTGTGCCCCAGCAAACGATACGTGCTTGTCACCAGAAGCTGCGGCTGCCGATCAGCCCGAATCTCTGTGATCATTTCACGCGCGGCTTCGTCAACGCGGACGATGTCGTTGCCGTCGATCTCTCTTGCGTTTAGCCCCAGGCTGCGTGCTCTCTCTGCGGCTCCCGCACCTGATGTCATCGCCGAGGTCTTCGTAGTGGCCGAGTAGCGATTGTCCTCGCAGACAAACAGGACCGGCAGACCATAGACCTTTGCCCAGTTCAAGCCCTCGAGAAATGGGCCGCGATTGATCGCGCCGTCGCCGAAGAAGCAGGCAACTATTCGGTCATCCCCCTTCAGGGCAATCGCGTGCGCCGCCCCGGCGGCAATGCTAATGTTAGCCGCAACGACACCGTTGGCGCCGAGCATGCCGACATCGAAGTCAGCAATATGCATCGACCCGCCCTTGCCGTGATTGGTCCCCCCTGTGCGCCCGAGAAGCTCCCGCATCATGGCAGCTGCGCTTGCGCCCTTGGCCATAGTGTGCCCGTGCCCGCGGTGCGTTGAGAGCAGCAGATCGTCGCGCCGAAGATTGTCGCAAACCCCGACACAGATCGCCTCCTGGCCAACGGAGGGATGAACAGCACCGAGGACGAGCTTCTCATCGACGGCCTGGAGAGCCGTCATTTCAAACGCTCTTATGCGGTGCATCTCTCTGAACTGACTCAGATAGCGATCGACATCGAGATTATGGCTGGCATGAGCCTTTGCCATCAGACGCTTTCTCCTTGTTGGCGCACGCTTACCGGCACGTGCCGCAGTTGTGCAGCTTCGTGCTCGAGCAGTTTGACGATCATGGAAATTCGCTTCTTGGTCATGCGCTGCGCGATAGAGGCAACACTCAGCGCTGCAATGACTGTGCCTTCTGCGTCCATCACAGGCACTGCTATTGCGTTCATGGCGCGCAAAACGCGCCCGTCATTGTATGCGTAGCCGTCAGCCCTCGTGCGCTGAACGAGCTTGCGCAGGATTTCTGGAGAGTAGCGCGAATAGGCTTCCAGCTTCCCCGCGTTGGCTGCAATAGCTGCCGACACTTGAGCATCAGGCAGCGCTGCGAGGAGCATGAGGCTGCCGGCACCCACGCCCAGCGGGCGCCTATCTCCAATATTCAGGGTAAGCGTCTTGATGGGGAAATCGCCGACCTGGCGATCCAAGCAGATGGCATCGACGCCTTCGCGAACGGAGATGAAAACAGTGTCGCCTGTCTCTCGCGCGATGCGCAACAGGGCAGGCCTTGCGTGCTCACCGATATCGTAGCGGCCCTGCGATTGCCCGAGCCGGATGAGCTCATATCCGAGGTAGTAGCGACCGCCCGCCCCATCCTGGCAGGCAAAGCCGACGCGCACGAGCGTCTGCATCAGGCGATGCGTGGTTGCCTTGCCGAGCCCAGTTTCCTGAGCCAGATCCGACAGCCGACATCCTTCCAATGGAGCTGCGGCGATAAGTCGGAGGATCGCGACAGCCCGCTCGATCGAGCGGACACCAGCATCTTCCTGCACCATTCATTTCCTCCGGTAGGCCCTCTATGAGCGGGGCCTATCCGTTCCACTATACGGAACCGCTGATATGATATTTTCGGAACTCAGTCGGTGTCAACCGATCTTCGAGTTCACAAATGATCGACGGATCGGAGCTGCGAGTTGCGGAGAGCTGAACATGGACGCAGGCCCCCGCTACCGAGAGGCTGCACCTGCGGTCAACTCGATGTGATGCACTTGATGAGGCGCTATTCCGAACCTGTAGGGCTTTCTCCGCGACGGACTGCTCGCCTGCAGCGTCAGCTTCATTCCGATCTTGGCGTTTCGCAGGGAACAGAGCGCTGAGGTTCAAAATGATACCGAGGCGCTGCCCTCGGCGACGGCGGCATTCCGCTCCCGGCGTGATCGAGGGATCGATGCAACGGAGAGACGTCCAATGATGAAGTACATGTTAGCCGGCATGGCGCTAGTGTTTGCCTCTGCACCGGCACTGGCGGGCACGCCTTGGGTCGACCAGCGCGAGCACCGACAAGCTCATCGCATCTACAATGGCATCCAGAGCGGTAGCCTCAGCTTCAACGAGGCCCGAAAGCTGATCAGAGGCCAGGTGCGAGTCCGCGCGATGGAACGCCAGTTCAAATCTGACGGTATCGTCACGCCGTGGGAACGGGCGAGGCTGCATCAGGCGCTCAATCGGCAGCAGGTATTCCAACGCACTTGCCTTCCACTTCCACCCCGCAACCGTGCTAGCCGCGAGGTCAGCCATCCTGTCGCAGATCAGCAGGGCTTCCTGGCTCAGCCTGTCCATTGAACTTGCGGCTGAGCTTGCCGGCTGACGAAGACGATGAACGGCTGTTTATCGCCCGACCATGTTTGCAGGAATTTTTTCGTCTCAGGTCTGGTACTGCAGCCCAACGTCCCTACATCACGCCGATTGCTGCTGCAGAAGGTCCCTCCCAGATGGATAGCATCCGCTCGGCCAACGACGAGACGATCACGCTCGGCGAAGCCAAGAAGCTGGTTCAGTGCATGGCGCACGAACAGAGCTTCCTGTTCC
>CAUJKI010000665.1 GCA_963205015.1 Pseudomonadota bacterium | reverse complement strand
CGGCTTCGAACAGCTTGCGCAGGGCTTCACGGTCCAGGACATCGCACTGCATAAGGGTGATGCCCTTCGGTACGTCGCCCGCGCGGCTCGGATCGCGGCTCACGGCGACGACTGTCGCGCCGAGCGCCGCGAGCTGCTTTGCCGCGGCAAGGCCGATGCCCGATGTTCCGCCGAATACGATCGCCTTCTTTCCTGATACGTTCATGGCCGTGATATCCTCGATTGCTTGAACGCTGCTGCTATTTTCTGGCGTTCGGTCGCGCCGGCGCCGACATCGCCGAATGTCCCAGTTACCGGGTTGGATGAGGAAACATAGCCGGCACATGCAAGTGCCGCCACACAAAGGAGCGAGACGATGGCGAGATTGCCCTTCCCTGACGATACCGATGCGTTCAGCGACGAAACGCGCGCCGCCGTCCGCCACATCCTCGCGACGCGCAAGAGCAGGCCCCCGCCCAGCACCTATCTCTCCTATGCGGGACAGGCCGGCGTGCGACTTTCGGAGCTCCTGGATCACCTTCGGAACCACACCTCGCTGACGCAGGAGCAGTCGGAGATCGCGATCTGCACCGCGGCGCGGGCCGCCAATGCCGATTACATCTGGAACGCACACGTCAAGCTCGGCTTGGCGGCTGGCGTGCGCGAGGAGGTGATCCATATCATCGACACGTATGGCCCGCTGGATGGCCTAACGGCAGACGAGGCGCTCATCATCCGTTTCGGACGCGAATTGCTCGAAACGCCGGAAGTCAGCGATGCAACGTTCGACGCCGTCTGCAAGCGCTATGGCGAAAGGGGCCTGATGGAGCTGACCGCGATCATGAGCGCATACCTCATGAACGCCACGATCCTGCGCGCGTTGCAGCACAAGGCGGCACCTGATGCGCGGCACCTCGCACCACGGAGGTAGTCCGGCCGCAAGCGGAACACTTCAGGGGTCTGAGCGCTCCTGGCTGGAGCTCATCGATCAGGCATGAACTCGTCCGGCTGAAACGGTAGCCTCCTCCGAACCATCTCCGGACACGGGATGACCGTCGATCCCTTGTCGCATCAGCCTGCAATAGTGCTCTGCGTGCTGGTACATGTTCTCGGCCTCAATCTTATCGCCGGCCGACGCTGCAGCGCGTGCCAATGCGACATAGCGATCGTGGCTTGCCTTGGCATTGCCGGGCTTGTTGCCGCGCGGCGATTTCGATTGTGGTGACTGGTTGGGAGGGGACCTGTTGGCTGCATCACGCCGTGACATTCTCGGCGGCATCTTAGTGCGAGAAGGCATGGCAAATTCTTTCATGGTTCTCTTTCATGTGTTCGCGGTCCGGAAGGTTTTGTGGTGCTCGGCCTGCTTCCAACGCCGACGACGGCAAGTTCATCTCACTTCAATGCGCCACTTCGCCATGTTGAGGAAGCCTTGCAGCGCCGGCAGACGCGCTCGCCGGCCCATGCGCTCGGAAACGGCGAGCGGCAGATCAGACACTTTCTGATTTTCTCCTCGGCGGGGCGTTCCAGCTCTTGAGCCGCCGGGCGTCGCATGTCGTCCGTGTCGTCATCTTCGCGCAGCATAAGGTTGCTCCAGTAAGGTGCCGGCGGGGAAGTTATTCGATCCGTCCGAGATTGATGCCCCGATGCGCGGCCGATGGTGCGCGGAGCCCTTTGAGGGCATCTGCGCCAAAGCACCTGAATGTTCTGAGGTCGTCGGTTTCAGCCACTCATAAGTGGCCCGGCGGGCGCAAAGTCACGGCACCTTCCAAGCTATATGGTATTGCGCCGCCTAGTTTGCAAGACCGTGGACCTCTCAACGAGATCACGATCCATTCGCCCAATCGAACTGCCGTCGCATCGACGATGAGTGATTCTAAGAAATTCCATGCCGGTATCGAACGCTGTTGCGGCGCCGCTACGCCAATCGCTCAAGGATTATAGCGCACGACCTTACTTATTGACTCTTCGAGTAAACTATTCTCTCTTGCGCGAACGCTTCAGGCCGCACGGCATTCTTCCCAGCCACCCAGAAAGCGATCCATCTGGACATCTGGGGAATGCCCGTGCGCACACCTGCCTGTGCAACGCAGCCGGACGCTTCCGGCACTGCCACCACTTCAGCAAGCGTGCGATCCGAAATGTGTCGGGGCCGGCGCATGGGATGGCTGGCCGTACCGCTATCGGTAGCCGTGTGTACTGCCGGCGCACTGTCGGCGTTCGCCCAAACATCTACGCAGCCGACAACGCTGCCGCCCTTGGCTGTGGAGACGAAGAAAGCCGCCAAATCCACCAAGCGGGCAGCGCCTAAGCAGAAGCAGCAGGCGACACCGGCACCGGTTCCTGCCCCCGTGCCGCCTTCGGCCGCACCACTTCCAGAGACCGCAACGAGCCCCGTTCGCGACTACGTCGCGACTCAGAGCGGCACCGGCACCAAGACGGATACGCCGATCAGGGAAATCCCGCAGTCCATCTCGGTTGTCGGCACCGAGCAGATGCGCGACTTAGGGGCGCAATCGCTGCAGGAGACGGTGCGCTACATGCCGGGTCTCGTGCCGGATGGCTTCGGCTTCGACAGCCGGGGCGACTACATCCTCCTGCGTGGCATTCCCGCCAGTTACTACCTCGACGGTCTGCGCACGACATTCGGGTACTACGCACACACCGCCGGGATCGAGCCGTTCTCGCTCGAGCGCGTCGAGGTTCTGCGCGGGCCGGCATCCATGCTGTACGGCCAGGGATCTACCGGCGGCATCATCAACGGCGTCTCCAAGCGGCCGCAGGATACGCCGCACGCCGAGATCGGCGCCGAATACGGCTCCTACAACTGGCGGCAGGTCCAGTTCGACTTCGGCGGTCCCGTCACCACTGACGGCCGCTGGCTCTATCGCTTCGTCGGCGTCGGTCGCGAGGCGGGTACGCAGGTGGATCACGTCGACAATGATCGCATCTTCCTCGCGCCGTCTCTGACGTTCCGTCCGACGGTCGATACGAACATCACGCTGCTCGGCACATGGCGCAAGGACCGTGGTGGCTCTGTCCAGCAGTTCCTGCCGCATGAAGGCACGCTATTTCCCAATTCCATCACCGGCAGGCGCGTGTCCAAGAGCACATTCATCGGTGAGCCCGGCGACTACAACGACACCGACCAGCAGTCGATTTCGCTGCTCGTCGATCACAAGTTCACACCGTGGCTCAGCTTGCACCACGCGTCGCGCTATACGCACACCGAGAACATCTACAACACGCACTATACGGCGCCTATCACGGCAGACATTGCCGCTCTCATCAATTCCGTTTTCCCGGTGCTCAATCCGGCGGATGTGCCTTTTGTCGATCCGACGCGGTCGAACATCGCCCGCGTCTATATGTGGAGAAAGACAGAAACGGATGTCTTCAACTCGGACACCAATCTGACCGCCAAGTTCTACTCAGGCCCAATTTCCCACAAGATCACCGCTGGCTTCGATTACATGAACTATGAGACCGGCGGCCGTGGGACAGCGCCATTTCTGCTCGACAACGTATCGCCGTTCCTGGGACAGCCGGCGTTCAACATCTACAGCCCGATCTACGGACAAGGGAACGACTACATCGGTTTCGATGGCACGAACTTCTTCTCCTTGCCCCGAGACATGGTTTCGGCAGTGATCGCCGGTCGACCCAGCGAAACGCAGGAGCAGCGCGGCCTCTATATCCAGGACCAGATCAAATTTGGCGGATGGACTGCTGTGCTCGGCCTCCGCCATGACTGGCTGACCATCGACTACACGGCTAATCCCAACCTTAAGGAGAGCGCCACGACGGGGCGCGCGGGGCTGATGTACAGCTTCGACTTCGGGCTGACACCTTACATCAGCTATTCGACGTCGTTCACGCCGCAGCCGGGCGAAACGGTCGTGGACAGCCTGTTATCTCCCCCGAGCACCGGCCGAGCCGCCAGACCACTGGAGGGGGAGCAGTTCGAGATCGGTTTCAAGTATCAGGTTCCCGGCCGCCCGTTCGTCATCAATGCGGCCTACTTCGACCTGACGGAGTCAAATCGCCTTGTATCGAATCTTCTGACGCAGACCGCTTTGCAGGGAGCCGAGGCCCATATCCGCGGCTTCGAGATCGAAGCGGTAGGGAGAGTGACCGAGAACATCAAGCTGATGGCTTCCTATACCTACATGGATGCCAAGTACTCTGATCACTTCAATGCGTACGAGGTCGGCACTCCTGTCGAGGGCGTGCCACGCCACACGGCGGCGCTATGGGGCGTCTATACCGAGACCGACGGTGTGCTCAAGGGCCTCTCGATCGGCGGCGGCGTGCGCTACATCGGCGAGTCGCAGGACTATGGCGAGCTCGTGACCGGCGCGCTCGGTACGGTCACGACACCGGGCTTCACGCTCTTCGATGCCATGATCGCCTACGAGCGCGACAACTGGCGCTGGCAACTCGTCGGACAGAATCTCGAGGACAAGTTCCACGTGGTCACGTGCACCACGCGCGGCGATTGCGGGATCGGGCAGGGACGAACGATCATCACGCGTCTCAGCTACAGGTACTGACGCGCAATCGAGGGAGATGTCCTGATCCATTGGGAACAGGAATTCATGGGCGTTGGTGAGGCGATCGCCGGTACGCTGCTCCTCCTGATCGGCGTCGCCGGCCTTGCGCTGTCGTGGCGCCGGTCACGACGGGCGGTGCGTTGGCACCTGTTGCTTGTCGGATGGCTCTCGATCGCAGGCGGCTTTGCTGTGTATGCCCGCGTATGGGGTGCCGAGGTCGGCATCGCCTATGGCTGTCTTGCGCTCTCGATTGCAGCCTACGCCGTTGTCGCTGCCGGCATCCAATTGCGCACGGCGCCAGAAAGGGCGTTACGGGAAGTGGCACTTGAGCCGGAGGAACGTCCAACCAACTGGCGGCGGGCTGTCGCCAAAAGCCTTCTGGCGATCGTCTTGTCGGGTATTGCATCGATCGGGGTCGGCGTCGCATTTGCCGTGTCCATACCGATGCTCGTGCAGGATCGGATCATGCTCGGCGGTATTCTGGTGCCGGTGCTCTGGGGGGCGGGCATGGCGTGGACGCTGAGCGACGCAAGGCTTCTGCGCGCCACCATTGTTCTCCTCACGCTCTCGGCAGTCAGCTACGGCATTGCCTTCCTGCCCAAGGTCCTCTCGTGATGGATGAACAGGTCGAGGTGAGGCCGCGCAAGCGAAACTGGCTGCCGCCGGACTTCGTGCGCGCGATGCTGGCTGGACATTCGGCACTCGGCCTCGCGTTCGCCGCGCTCATATACGTCGTCTGCCTTTCGGGCACGCTGACGGTGTTTCTCTACGAGTTCCAGCGCTGGGAGCAGCCCTCCGCGCCGATCGTCTCGGCGCCTCTGACACTGGAGGCGATCAATGCTGCCGTCCAGGCGGGATACAAGCAGGCTATCGCCGACAAGTCGGACCACGACATCTTTTTCCTGGCGCCGGGCACTGCAACGCCGCGCTTTCTCGTCAGTTACCATGATCACGAAACCGGGGCGGACGGTCGCTGGATTGCCGATGCCAATGGTCAACTTGTTGCGCGCGTGAAGGCGCCATGGACGGAGTTCCTCACGGCGCTTCACATCAACCTGCACTTGCCGCGGACATGGGGCATGTTCCTCGTGGGCCTCACGGGCGTGACCCTTCTCTCGTCACTCGTCTCGGGCCTGCTCGCGCATCCGCGCATTTTCAAGGACGCATTCGCCCTGCGGTGGGGTGGCTCCAAGCGTCTGCAGGAGGCAGATCTTCACAACCGCCTCGGTGTGTGGAGCCTGCCGTTCCATATTGCCGTGTCGCTCACCGGCGCACTGCTGGGACTCTCGACACTCATCGTCGGCGTGCTCGCCTTGGCGGCGTACGACGGTGATTCCGGCAAAGCCTTCTCCATGCTGCTGGGCCCGCGCGCCACCGAAGACGAAACGGCTGCACCACTCCCGGATGTTGCATCGATGATCCGTCATGTGCGGAGCACGAAGCCGGATGCGGAGGTCGTATCCGTCTTTATCCAGCACGCAGCGAAGATCGGGCAGGTCGTGAGCCTCGGCATGCGCACGCCCGGACATCTGGCGCTCTCGAATGCCTATTATTTCAAGGGCGATGGGACGCCCCTGGGTGATGGAGGGCTCGAGACAGGGAGTTTCGGTCAACAAATACTCGGCGCGATCCAGCCGCTTCATTTCGGCTGGTTCGGCGGTCTGCCTGTGAAAATCATCTACGGCCTGCTGGGCCTTGCGCTCACGATCGTGACGCACAGCGGTGTCGTCATCTGGCTTGCGCGCCGGCGCGACAAGGGGCGGCCGGTGCCGCGCTGGGAGCGTATTTGGGCGGCTGTCGCGTGGGGACAGCCCCTTGCACTTGCGATCGCCGCAGTTGCAGCGCTGCTCCTTCCGGAGCGCTCCATTCTGCCGGTCTATCTGTCGATCGTGATCGCTGCCGTTCTACTAGCACTTCGGTCGGCGTCGGGCACCGCAACCATACGCGTCCTGCGGTCGGGAACCGTGGCGGCACTCTTTGCGGTTATTGGCGTGCACAGCTACACCTGGGCAGCGCTCACGACGGATATGATGGCGTGGGGCGTCAGTGCCGCGTTGCTTCTCGTGGCAATCCTGCTGAGCCTGCGGTCGCGCGCGCCAGCCACCGCACCCGCGTCGAAGCTGCACCAGGCAAAGTGAGTCGGATTCCGACTACCCCGGTATACCTCACCGCACACTCGGCCCGACAACCGGCTTCCTTCCGCAGATGACTGGCCAACTCCCTTAAGCCGCAAAAATGAGGGGCCTGTCTCCCATCATGTGCTTGCGCGCATTACGTAATTTGCACGCGGCGGCGCTTGCGCCGGACACCTTCAATGTCTTCCGGATAACCAGAGCGCTGGTCGCGCACAGGCGCGATCCTCAAGCTATTGCATATGGCATCCCAGCCGTGTCATGCTTTCCGCCAATAACGAGCGTCGGCAATGACCGACCCATTTTGGAGGAAGGCCCATGACGAAAGCTACTGATGGCGACCGTGTGAATCGGCGCCGTTTCCTAAAGGGCGGGGCGGTCACTGCCGCCGCGGCAGCGGGCATGGTTGCCATGCCGAATGTCTCGCGCGCCCAGACTGTGACCCTGAAAATGCAGGGCTCGTGGGGCGCCAAGGATGTGTTCAACGAGATGGCGCTGGACTACGTCGAGCGCGTCAACAAGATGGCCGGCGCGCGCCTGAAGATCGACTATCTCGTCGGCGGCGCCGTGGTGCACCCCTTCCAAGTCTTCGATGGCGTCCACGGCGGCCAGATCGACGCTGCGCATACGGTTACCGTCTACTGGTACGGCAAGCACAAGGCCGCATCGCTTTTCGGCACCGGGCCGGTGTTCGGCTTCAATGCCAACGAGGGTTTGGGCTGGATTCACAACGGCGGTGGCCGCGAGCTCTTCCATGAACTGCAGACGCAGATCATGAAGGTCAACATCGTCAGCTTCTTTGCGATGCCTATGCCGACGCAGCCGCTCGGCTGGTTCAAGAAGCCGATCACGTCGGCCGATCAGATCAAGGGTCTCAAGTATCGTACCGTCGGCCTCGCCGCCGATCTCTTCCAGGCGATGGGCGCCTCGGTTGCCCAGCTTCCGGGCGGCGAGATCGTGCCGGCCATGGAGCGCGGCGTCATCGATGGCTTCGAGTTCAACAACCCGACCTCGGACCGCCGCTTCGGCGCCCAGGACGTGGCAAAGAACTACATGCTCGGCAGCCACCATCAGGCGACCGAGTATTTCGAGATCATGTTCAACAAGGGCAAGTTCGATGCCCTGCCGGCCGAACACAAAGCCATCCTGCAGTACGCGGCCGAGGCCGTCTCCTCTGCCAACGAGTGGAAAGGGATGGACTACTATTCCAAGGACCTGCAGGAGCTGATCAGCAAGGACAAGGTCAGCGTTCTGCGCACTCCCAAAGGCGTGTTCGACGCCCAGATCAAGGCCTGGGACGGCCTGATCGAGATCCTCGGGAAAGACCCCTTCATGAAGAAGGTTATGGATTCGCAGAAGGAATGGGTGCGTCGCGTCGTGTACTACAACATGATGAATGCCACCGACTATCGCGGCGCCTTCGAGCACCACTTCCCGGGCGTGCTGAAGATCTGATCGTGTCGCGGCTTTCGAGGCCATGACGAAGTATCGGGCGGCGTAGAGTTGCGCCGCCCGATATTTTGACGGGGAGCTGCATGGACAGCGCGCACCGCGGATCGCAGCACACATGAAAAACTTCCTTTTCTTCATCGACTCGCTCAGCACCTGGACCGGCAAGGCTTTCGCCTGGCTCATCATGGTCCTCACGCTCGGCGTGAGCTACGAAGTGCTCGTGCGCTATGCCTTCCGAGCGCCGACCACGTGGGCCTTCGACTTCGCCTATATCAACTATGGCGCGCTGTTTCTTATGGCGGGTGCCTATACGCTTTCGCGCGGCGGGCATGTCCGCGCCGACGTCGTCTATCGCTTCTTCAAGCCGCGCACACAGGCGAGCATCGACCTCGTCCTGTACATCATCTTCTTCCTCCCGGCCGTCGGAGCGCTCATCTATTCGGGCTGGAACTACGCAAGTTTCTCGGTGCGCTTCCGGGAAGTGAGCATCTTCAGCCCGGCGGGCATTCCGATCTTTCCGTTGAAGACGCTGATTCCCGTTACCGGCGTTCTGCTGCTGCTGCAGGGCATCGCCGAGATCATCCGCTGCATCATCTGCATCCGTGAGGGGAGCTGGCCGCAGCGACTGCACGACGTGGAGGAGACGGAGAGCGTCGTGATCCGTCAACAGTTGGAACAACAGGAGCCCGTGCTCCCTAATCCGTCCAAGGGGGGCTGAGCATGTCCGATCCTGCAGTTGGCATGCTGATGCTGGGATTGTTCATCTTCATCATCATGCTGGGGTTTCCGATCGCCTTCACGCTCATCGCGATGGGCGTCGGCTTCGGCTACTACGCCTACTTCGTGCCCGGGCAGGCCTTTTTCGAGAACAGGGTCTTCACGCTCCTCGTGCAGAAGACCTTCGAAGTGACATCGAACGATACGCTGATCGCGGTGCCACTATTCCTCTTCATGGGCTACCTCATAGAACGCGCAAACATTCTCGACCGGCTCTTTCATGCACTGCAGATCTCGATGTCGCGGGTGCCGGGTGCGCTGGCCGTCGCGACGATGATCACATGCGCGATGTTTGCCACGGCCACCGGTATTGTCGGCGCGGTCGTTACGCTCATGGGCCTGCTCGCGCTGCCGGCGATGTTGCGCGCTGGTTACGATATCAAACTGTCGACCGGGGTCGTGTGCGCGGGCGGCTGCCTCGGCATCCTCATTCCGCCGAGCATCCTGCTGATCGTCTACGCGGCGACCGCGGGCGTCTCGGCCGTGAAGCTCTATGCAGCGGCCTTCTTACCGGGCCTCCTGCTCGCGGCGCTTTATGTCCTCTACATCATAGCTAGAGCCGTCATTAATCCGGCGCTGGCGCCCAAGCTCCCGAAGGAGCAGACGGACATCCCGACCGCTGAGGTATTGAAGGCGCTCGCAACGTCGTTCCTTCCCCTTGCCATCCTCATCGTCTGCGTGCTCGGGGCCATCCTGATGGGGCTCGCCACACCCTCGGAAGCGGCGGCAGCCGGCGCGCTCGCAAGCCTCGTGCTGGCGGCAGTCTATCGGGCGCTCAACTACGAAATGCTGCGCGAGTCCGTCTACCTGACGGCCCGCGCCTCGGCGATGGTCTGTTACCTCTTCATCGGCTCGTGGACATTCGCATCCGTCTTCGCTCTGCTCGGCGGCCAGCAGCTCGTCGAGGACTTCATCCTCGGGCTCAATCTGACGCCGATCCAGTTCCTACTGCTCACCCAGGCCATCATCTTCCTGCTCGGGTGGCCTCTGGAGTGGACCGAGATCATCGTGATCTTCGTTCCCATCTTCCTGCCGCTGCTCGACAACTTCGGGATCGACCCGATCTTCTTCGGCATCCTGGTGGCGCTCAATACGCAGACCGCATTCAACACACCGCCCGTGGCCATGGCGGCGTTCTACCTGAAAGGCGTGGCGCCACCGCAGGTCGAGCTCACGCATATTTTCAGAGGCGCACTGCCGTTCGTCGGCATGGTGTTCATTACAATGTTCCTCGTTTACGTCTTCCCGGGAATTGCCCTGTGGCTGCCCGACTACCTCTACACGGCACGCTAGGGGTGAACGATGCTGGACCTTGAACAATGACGCGACTGGCAGACCTCGGCGTGGGGGACGCGGCAGCGGCGATCCGTGAGGGGCGCGCGACAGCCGTCGAGCTGACCGAGGACTGCCTTCGCCGCGTGAGCGAGACCGACGGGGCCATACGGGCATGGGCCTTTCTCGATCCGGAGCACGCGCTGCGTCAGGCGCAGGCGGCTGATGATCACCGCATGGCCGGACGACCTCTCGGTCCTCTGCACGGCGTGCCCGTCGGCATAAAGGACATCTTCGATACGTCGGACTATCCGACGGAATTCGGCTCGGCGCTCTGGCAGGGTCGCACGCCGAGGAGTGACGCCGTAGCGGTTTCACGATTGCGGGCAGCAGGCGCGATCGTCCTCGGTAAGACGGTGACCACCGAATACGCCTACTTTCATCCGGGCAAGACGCGGAACCCCCACGATCCCGCACGTACCCCCGGCGGCTCGTCGAGCGGTTCGGCTGCCGCCGTCGCAGCCGGCATGGTGCCCGCCGCGATCGGCTCTCAGACCAACGGCTCCGTCATTCGGCCATCAGCCTTCTGCGGTGTCGTCGGCTTCAAACCGACCCACGGCCTCATCCCCCGCTCGGGGGCAATGCTGCTCTCTCGTGCACTCGATCACGTCGGCGTTTTTGCCCGCTCTGTCGTCGATGCTGCGCTGGTGGCGGACGTTCTGATCGGTCATGACGAGGAAGACCCCGATACGCGACCGATAGCGGCGCCGCTGCTGGCAGCCACCGCCGCCAGCGAGCCGCCGCTGCCGCCGCGCCTGGCGTTCGTCAAGGGACCGGCGTGGAAAGCAGCGGAGCCCGTTCTGGAAGAGGCGTTCGCCGAGCTCGTCGGCGAACTCGGTGAAATCGCCCAGCCGGTGGACATCGGCACGTCGTTCGAGCGCGGGATCGACTTCCACGGCATCGTCATGGCCAGCGACATGGCACACAACTTCCGCCGCGATCTCGCCAAGGGCGGCGACGCGCTGAGCGCGCAGCTCCGCGAGCTCCTGACGCGCGGCCAGAAATGCACGGCTTTCGACTACCTGGAAGCGATCGCCGCCGCCGAAACCTACAATCGGATGCTCGATGATGTTTTCAACGAGTACGACGCTATCCTGACGGCCTCCGCACCGGGCGAGGCGCCCATCGGTACGGCGACCGGCAATCCGATCTTCTGCTCGCTGTGGACCTACCTCGGCACGCCGGCTATTTCGCTGCCGCTGCTCGAAGGGCCGAACGGGATGCCCATCGGCGTGCAGCTCGTCGGCCGGCGCGGCAACGATGCCCGCTTGCTGAGGACAGCACGGTGGCTGTCCCGCCACCTCGCCGGGGGCGGTGGGGGGTGGCGCAGGAAGTCGTCTTCGAAATCCAAAAGCTCCGGCCATCGAGCCGGCCAAAGGAGGACCGCGTGACCAATCTCATCACCGGCATCATAGGCATCGCGCTGGTCGTCGGGTTCCTGTCCTTCATGCTCGTGTGGGTGCCGGCACCGCCGCTCATCATCATCGTCCTTATCGTCATGAGTCTGCTGATCAAGGACTTCGTGCAGTCTGTGCGCTCGGGCGGCAACGGGCGCTGAGCGTACTTCTCGGAATGCCGCTGCACGGCAGGCGGGTGATCGTGAAGTTGAGCGGATGCTGATCGCTTGGCTCAGTAGGAGAAGCCGAATTTGAAGCGGACCTGATGCCGTTCGAAGTTTTTGAGGTCGAGCCTTCCTCCCTCGTCGGCGGCGCGTCCAGCAACCTGGAAATTCCACGAAGCCAACAGCCAGTAGCCGCTCTGCAGCTTCACGGAGACGGTCGGCCCGAGGTATAAGGCGTGCCCTTCGAAGGTCTCAAACCCGAGGCCCTCATACTTTCGCAGGTATCGCGCCTCTCCGCCGATGAAAAGGTTGGGGAGTGCCTGTGCCGCAATTGCGGTGGCGACACGGAAGGTCGATTCGCGGGACCAGGCGCCCTTGGTGCGAGAACGAGAGGCTTCGGGCCCTCACACGTTGCTTGGGGAAACTCCATATGAGAAACTTGCCGCCCGGTAATATTGGATGTCGGGCTTTGGCTCAGTGAGGAATGTCACAAAAGATTTAAGTACGACAACTATCAGCACGGGCTATGCCCGAGGCTCCCTCACTTTATGAAGAGGCCGACGCGCGCGCGATCGCAGCGCGACAGGAGCTCATGCAAATCTG
>CAUJKI010000664.1 GCA_963205015.1 Pseudomonadota bacterium | reverse complement strand
CCAGTATTCGTTCGGGAACTGCTCGCAGATGGCACGGACACCCTCGCGGATTTCCGTCCACTGCGGATCGACCGGCATCGTCAGCTCGTCGGAAGTCGTCATCGATGAATGCGTCCTGTTACTCGGCAGCCATGCGGCGTGTCGGCGGATTGAAGCCCTTCGGCAGACCAGCGCGCAGGATGGTGCCATAGAACTTCTCGTCAGGCAGCGCATCTTCCGCAATGCGGCGCGCCTCACGATAGAGATCGAGATCGACGCCAGTCCTGAGACCCTGCTTCTCGAGCATGAAAACGAGATCTTCCATGACAATGTTACCCGAAGCGCCCGGCGCGAACGGGCAGCCGCCGAGCCCGCCGGTCGAAGCATCGAAGCCGGTCACTCCCGCCTCCAGCGCCGCATAGGCATTGGCGAGACCGAGGCCACGCGTATCGTGGAAGTGGCAGTACACGGGTTTGCCCGCAGCGAGCTTCACGACATCGCGGAACAGGCTCTTGATCTCGCCCGGCCCGGCGTAACCGACCGTATCCGCGAGTGTGATTTCATCCGCTCCAAGAGCGAGATAGCGCTCCGCGAAGCTCACGACACGCTTCGGATCGACATTTCCTTCGATCGTGCAACCGAACGACGTCGCGAGGCAGCCCTGGATGATGACATTCCTGTACTCGGGCTTTTCCTTCCTGAGCGCGACGACGCTCTCGAATTCGGCGAAGGATTGGTCGGGTGTCTTGCGCACGTTCGCGAGGTTATGGCCCTCGGAGACCGAGAGCACGAAGTTGATCTTGCGGATGCCGGCCGCGAGCATGTTCTCGGCACCCTTGCGGTTGGGGGCCAGCGCGCACATGCGCGGGCCGGGGATATCCAGCGCGGCGCGTGCGACCTCGGCGGCATCGGCGAACTGCGGGATGACCTTGGCTGGCACGAAATTCGTTACCTCGACCTCGGGCACGCCCGCCGCCGCAACCGCCTTGAGCCATTTGATCTTGGTCTCGGTCGGCACGAACGACTTCACGAGCTGGAGGCCGTCCCGGAGGCCGACCTCGCGAACGATAACATGTGCACTCATGGGCTCTGCCTCCTCGACTTTCACTGGCCTTTGTAGACCGGCTTGCGCTTCTCGTTGAAGGCATTGATGCCTTCCTGGCGATCCTCGGTGACCACCGTGCGGTTGTAGGCTTCGATCTCGTAGGCATAGCCATCCGCACGGCCGAGGTCACTGGCCCGATCCATGGACTTCTTGGCCTGGCGCACGCTCACCGGCGCATTGCCGGCGATCCTGCGCGCGACAGCCAGCACCTCGCCCATGAGCTCCGGCCCCGGCACGACCTTGTTGACCATGCCCCAGGCAAGGCCATCGATGGCAGTGAAGGGCGCACCGGTAAGGATGATCTCCTTGGCCCGGCGCACGCCGACGGCACGCGGTAGGTTCTGTGTACCCATGAGACCGGGCATGATGCCGAGCGTCACCTCGGTCAGCGCAAAGCGGGCGTGCTCGGCGGCATAGACGAAGTCACAGGCGAGCGCGATTTCGAGCCCTCCCGCGTAGGCATGACCGTTCACCGCCGCGATGATTGGCACCGGGCAATCCATCATGGCCCGCCCGATCTGCTCGACGACGGCGTGCTGCTGGCGCCATGTCTCGTCGGTCATGCCCCTGCGCTCTTTGAGATCCGCGCCCGTGCAGAAGCCGCGATCGCCCGAACCGGTAATGACGAGGCAGGCCACCTGATTGGGATCGATGTAGAACTGCATGAAACAGTCGCGCAGCTCCCGCATCATCTGGGTGGTCATCGCGTTGAGCGCCTCGGGGCGGTTCATCGTGATGATGCCGACCTTATCCGGGCCGATCTCCAGCTTGATGGTCTCGTAGGCGGGATGTGCTGCCATGCGTTGTCCTGTCCGGTCCGCGGTTCGCGCCTGAGCGCGCGTCCGCTGCTGGCGCGCTCGAGAGCGCGCGGGGGAAATTCATGTGCGCTCGGAATATCGCGCCGCGCCCGGTTTGACCAGTCGGATGGCGCCGTAGGGGTATGCGTTGCCGCCCTAAAGACGCGCGAAGTAATGCGCGCGGTCCAGATAGGCGTGGCTCACGCGCCATTCGATGCGCCGCCCGTTCAGATCGTAGGTTGTCCGGTCGATGGCGAGGAGCGGCGTGCCGGCCCTGACCCCGAGCCGATCGGCGAGGCGAGCGGTGGCCGCGACTGCGGTCACCTGCTCCTCGGTGCGCGCGACATGGATGCGGTAACGCTTCTGGAACAGGTCGTAGAGCGTGTTCGGCATCTCGGTTTCCTGCGCGAGCCCCGGAAACGGTGCCTCCGGCAGAACAATGCGATCGTCCATGAAGGGGCGGCCGCCACGCGTGCGGATACGCGATATACGGATGACCCGGTCGCCCTCGCTGAGGTCCAGCCGACGGCGCTCCACGGCATTGGCTGCCGCCGTCGTGAACCGCGCGGGCTGACTGTCGGGGAGGATCTGCGCCCCGGATTCGTCGTAAATATTGAAGAAGCGGAACTGCATATGCGCCGGCGTGTGTTCCGCCACGTAGGTGCCGCTGCCCTGGCGGCGCACGACAACCTGCTCGACCGTGAGGGCATCGAGTGCTTTGCGCACCGTCCCCTGGCTAACCCCCAGCTCTCGTGCCAGCTCCATTTCGGCCGGGAGTGCCGTGCCGGGCGGCCAGTCTCCCCCGGCGATCCGTGCCAGCACGATCGCCTTGACCTGCGCGTAGAGCGGACCTGAATTCTCCTCCAGCGCGACACGAAGCTTGCGCACGGCTCTGATCCCGGTTAGGTCATCCTCACCGCCAAGTCTTATAGAAGACTTTGCCGGACGCGTCATGTGCGGAAAGCACGCCGCACGCCACCCAGGGAGAAAGGGCCCGTGTCCAAGTCCAACATTCCGCAGTTCCTGGTCCACAGCCCCAAGGACAACGTCGGCGTCGTCGTCGTCGAGGACCTCAAGGCCGGGACCAAGATGCTCGGTGTCGTCACCGAGAATGACACCACGATCCACGTCACCGCCAAGCACGATATCCCGATCGGCCACAAGATCGCCCTCAAGGACCTCAAGGAGGGTGACACCGTCATCAAGTACGGCGAGGACGTCGGCCGCATGACGGGCAGCGCCAAAGAGGGCGAGCACGTCCACGTGCACAATCATCGGACCAAGCGCTGGTAGGAGACAGGCACATGCCAACCAAGACTTCGGCAACGAAGAAGAGCAAGCCGTCCGCCGGCACGTCCAATCTGTCCTTCTGGGGTTGGCGCCGTGAGAACGGCCGTGTCGGCGTGCGCAATCACGTCATCATCCTGCCGCTCGACGACCTGTCGAACGCAGCGTGCGAAGCCGTCGCCAACAACATCAAGGGCACGATGGCGCTCCCGCACCACTACGGGCGCCTGCAGTTCGGCGAGGACCTCGAGCTTCACTTCCGCACGCTCATCGGCACGGGCTCGAACCCGAACGTCGCCGCCGTCGTCGTGATCGGCATCGAGGACGGCTGGACGGATCGCGTCGTGAAGGGCATTGCCAAGACCGGCAAACCCGTCGTCGGCTTCGGCATCGAAGGTCACGGCGACATTGCGACGATCGCCAAGGCCTCTTACAAGGCCAAGGAGTTCGTGCAGAGGGCATCCGAGCTCAAGCGCGAGGAGTGTGACATCTCCGAGCTCTGGGTCTCGACGAAGTGCGGCGAGAGCGACACGACGACCGGCCTCGGCTCGTGCCCGACGGTCGGCAACATGTACGACAAGCTCATTCCGAAGGGCATCCACGGCGTCTTCGGCGAGACGAGCGAGATCACGGGCGCCGAGCACATCTGCGTCAAGCGCGCGGCGACGCCCGCGATCGGCGAGAAGTGGATGAAGACCTTCCAGGCCTATCAGGCCGAGGTCATCGAGGCGAACAAGGTCGACGATCTCTCTGAGAGCCAACCGACCAAGGGCAACATCGCCGGCGGACTTTCCTCGATCGAGGAGAAGGCCCTCGGCAACCTCGAGAAGATCGGCCGCACGTGCACATTCATCGACGTGCTAAAGCCCGCCGAGACACCGGCCCAAGGTCCCGGCCTCTACTACATGGACACGTCCTCGGCGGCCGCCGAGTGCGTGACGCTGATGGCAGCCGGCGGCTATGTTGTGCACACGTTCCCGACGGGCCAGGGCAACATCATCGGCAATCCGATCGTGCCGGTGATCAAGATCTCGGCCAATCCGAAGACGCTGCGCACCATGCCCGAGCATATCGACGTCGACGTGACCGGCATCCTGCGCCGTGAGATGACGCTCGATACGGCCGGCGATGCGCTGATCGACATGATCGTGCGCACATCGAACGGCCGGCTGACGGCAGCGGAGGCCCTGGGCCACCGCGAGTTCGTCATGACGAAACTCTACCGCAGCGCGTAACGCAGCCGGTTTTCGCTCTGCACTGCGAGCGCTCAATCCGGCCCCCCGGATTGAGCGTTTTGCTTTTGGAGACTATTGCTCGCGCCATGCATCTCGTCGTGCCATCCATGGACTATCTGCCCTCCTACGTCGCGGCGCTGGAGACGGGCTGGTCGCCGAATAACGTGAGAAATGTCTCGGGAGAACAGCTCGCCGCCATCCGCGAGAATGCGGCCGCGTTCATCGCCGGCCTTTCTCTGCAGGGCGGTACGATTACGCTGCCCGATGGCAAGGCCGTACCGAAGCTCCCGTTCATTGCCCGCTGGATGTGGGATGGCGAGTTCTGCGGCAGCATCTCACTGCGCTGGCAGGAAGGCACAGACGCGCTCCCCTCCCACGTGCTCGGCCACATCGGCTATGCCGTCGTGCCATGGAAGCGCAGGCGCGGCTATGCGACCGAGGCGCTGAGACGCATGCTGGCCGAAGCGCGGTCGCTCGGACTCCGCCGCCTCGAGATCACGACCGATCCTGACAATGTCGCCTCCCAGCGCGTCATTGAACGCAACGGTGGGCGATATCTCGATACTTTCGTCAACGAGAGCTTTGGCCCTGAGCCCCACCTTCGCTATGTTGTCGAGCTGAACGCCCCCGAGATACGGAACAAGAAGCCATGAAGATCACCCGCATTCGTGACGCGGTCGCGAAGATTCCTTCGCCCATGCGCAACGCCGTCATCTCCTTCGACAAGATGACGATCAGCCTCGTCGCCGTGGAGACGGACGTGATCCGCGAGGGCAAACCCGTCATCGGCTACGGCTTCTGCTCGAACGGCCGCTACGCACAATCCGGCATCATCCGCGAGCGCCTCGCGCCACGCATCCTCGAAGCCGATCCCGACGACCTGAGCGATGAAGCCGCCGGTACGCTCGATCCGCATGCGATCTGGGCCGCGATGATGAGCAACGAGAAGCCCGGTGGGCACGGCGACCGCGCCTTTGCGGCTGGCGGCATCGATATGGCGGTGTGGGATGCGACGGCCAAGATCCTCGGGCAGCCGCTCTGGAAGCTCCTCTCCGATCGCTACAACGACGGCAAGCACGACGACCGCGTGCTCGTCTACTCGGGCGGGGGCTACTACTACCCCGGCAAGGAGAAGCAGGGCCTGCAGGACGAAATGCGCCAGTGCCGCGCACTCGGCTACAAGCTCATGAAGATGAAGATCGGCGGCGCGCCACTCGCCGAGGACATGAAGCGCATAGAATGGGCGCTGGAGGTTGCCGGCGATGGGCAGAACCTCGCTGTCGACGCGAACGGCCGCTTCGATCTCGACACCGCACTCACCTATGCGCGCGCCATGGAAAAGTACAATCTCTGCTGGTTCGAAGAACCCGTCGATCCGCTCGACTATCTGGCGCACGCCGTGCTCTGCGATGCTACCTCCATGCCCATCGCGACAGGCGAAAATCTCTTTTCCGTGCAGGATTTCCGCAATCTCGTCCGCCACGGCGGCATGCGCACGCACATCGACTGGCTGCAGCCCGATCCTTCGCTCTGCTACGGCCTGACGGAATCGCTGCGTATTCTCGATATGGCCGATCGCGCCGGCTGGTCGCGCCGCCGGGCGGTGCCGCATGGCGGGCATCAGCTCGGGCTCAATATGGCCGCGGGCCTTGGGCTCGGCGGGACAGAAAGCTATCCCGGCGTCTTCAAGCCGTATGGCGGTTTCGCCGACGATATTCCGGTCGTCGATGGCTATACGAAGCCGCACAACACGCCTGGCATCGGCATGGAGCTCAAACGCGAAATGTTCTCGGAGATGCGCCGCCTGATGGAATTCACCTGAGCAGCAGGACTGATGTCATGACCCGCTGGGTCGTCATTTTTGAAGATCATCCCCGCGAGATCGGCGATCCGATCCGCAAGCAAAACAGCCAAGCCCACTTCGACTACCTCACCGAGCACAGCGGCCGCATCCTCATCGGCGGCGGCCTGCGTCCTGATCCGGGCGAATGGTATTGCGGCGGACTGTGGGTGCTCGAAGTGGAAAAGCGCGCGGACGCCGTCTCACTCATCGAGAATGATCCGTATTTCAAGCTCGGCCTCAGGAAGGGCTATCGCCTGATGGTCTGGGGCAAAGCGCCGAACTACGGCCCCGTCACTCTGTAAAGGCGATCCATGAGCACTGTTTCCGTTCTTGCGGCAGACCTCGAGGCGCTGATTGCGCGCGCGCTCGAAGTCTCCAATACGAGTCCGGCGAACGCGACATCCGTTGCGCGCGCGCTGACACAAGCCGAGATCGATGGCCAGAAAGGCCATGGCCTCTCGCGCGTGCCGAGCTACGCGGCACAGGCGCGGGTCGGCAAGGTCGATGGTCACGCGACGCCAAAGCTTACGCGAACGCGTGCCGCGACATTCATGATCGACGTGGCGGGCGGCTTTGCTTATCCGGCCCTCGACCTCGCCATTGCCGAGCTGCCCGCGATCGCTGCCGAGAGCGGCATCGCGGCGGCAGGTTTCGTGCGCTCACACCACTTCGGCGTGGCCGGCCGACACGTCGAGCGGCTTGCAGAACAAGGCCTTCTTGCACTCACGCTCTCCAACACACCACAGGCCATGGCCGCGTGGGGAGGCAGACGCGCGCTGTTCGGGACAAATCCGATTGCCTTTGCCGCGCCGAGACGCGACGCCCCGCCGCTCGTCATCGACATGGCGCTTTCGGAAGTCGCGCGCGGCAGGATCGTCACCGCCGCACAGAAGGGCGAGCCGATCCCGCTCGGATGGGCCGTCGACAAGAACGGTCAGCCGACGACCGACGCGAAGGCGGCGCTTGCCGGCACGCTCGTTCCAGCCGGCGGGGCCAAGGGCGCGGCGCTTGCGCTGATGGTGGAGACACTCGCTGTCGCGCTCACAGGCGCCAACTTCGCCTACGAGGCGAGCTCGTTCCTCGATGCCGAAGGCCCTTCCCCGGGCGCCGGACAGCTCCTCATCGCGATCGATCCTGCGGGCTTTGCCGGCGCAGATGCGTTCGCCGGTCGGTTCGCCATGCTCGCCGGGCTGATAGAGGCCGACGAGGGCGCCCGCCTACCGGGATCGCGGCGTCTCGCGCGCCGCGCCGAGGCGGCCACTGCCGGCCTCAAGGTGGATGCGAAGCTCTTCGCCGAAGTGCAAGCGCTTGCCGCCGCGCGCAAGGCCTAGTCGCCCGCGTCTCCCACTCTTCATTTAAGCTGTTGCAGGGCGCCACCTGTTCGCACTAGGCTGCGTCAACACAAAAAATTGATCCTGCACTTGGGAGGAAGGATAATGAGCCGTAGGTACGCCGCCCCGCTCGCAGCGGGTGCGCTTGTTATTGCTTTGGGAACGGGCGTTGCAGCCCAGACCGTCGACGGACCGGTGGTCCACTGGAACCTCTCCACCTGGGGAAAGCAGCGCGCTTTCACCGCCGGCATGGAGTCGGTCAGCAAGCAGCTCGCCGACCGCACGGGCGGCAAATTCCAGATCAAGACCCACTATGGCGAGGCGCTTTCGCGTGACCGCGAGAACCTCGACGGCATTAAGCTCGGCGCCTTCCAGATGGCGCACTTCTGCAATTTCTACCACCCCGGCAAGAACCCGGCCTGGATGGTCTTCACGCTGCCTTTCCTCGAGCTCGGCGACTGGGAGATCGGCACCAAGGTCCGCCAGGCGATGCTGAAGCATCCGGCCTTCATCAAGGACATGGATCAGTGGAACGCAATTCCCTACAAGTCCGGCCTGCTGCCGCAGTACGAGTTCATGGGCAAGGGCACGCCGCCTGAGACTCTCGAAGGCTGGAAAGGCTTGCGGGTCCGCGCCGGTGGCGGGCTCGGAGATGCCATGAAGATCCTCGGCGCCGTGCTTTCGACCGTACCCGCCACCGAGACCTACACCGGCATGGAACGCGGCACCATGGACGCCGTGTCTCTGCCATATACCTACGCGCACGCGTCATACCAGCTTCACACGATTGCGACCTGGTACACGAACAACATGTCACCCGGTACATCTGAGTGCGCTGCAGTGATCAACAAGGATGCCTATGCCGCGCTTCCTCCCCAGTACAAGAAGCTGCTCGAGGAGGCCTTGCCACAGGGTTACAGGGATCAGATCAACGCGTACGTCGAGATCGACAAGAAGAATCTCCCGATGTTCAAGGCGAAGCTGAAGGAGATCCTATATTCGGAATCCGAGCTGAAGCGCTTCCGCGAGGTCGCCGGCAAGCCCGTCTGGGATAAATGGGTCGCCGACAACAAGGACAAGTTCGACGCACAGAACGTGCTCGATACGCTTCTCGCCGAGATCGAGAAAGCAAAGAAAGAGAAGAAGTAGCCCCCCGCTTCGCCCGCTTCACGGCACGTGGCGGCGCATTATTCGCGCCGCCGCGGCTGCCCCGCAGTGGGATGCCGCGCATCACCCGCTCGCACCATCGACCGCAGGACGCATTCCATGAAGGGCACAACGGCTGTGGGACTCCCACCCGGCGAGGGTGGCCTGCTCGGCGCTGTCGATCGCGTCGTGCATCTCGTCGAACGGGGCACCGCCCTCATCTCGGGTTTCGGGATCTTCGCGATGATGCTCCTCGGCGTCGCGCAGATTCTGATGCGCAAGCTGCTCAATCTCCCGATCCTCGGCTACATCGACATCGTCGAGATCATGATGACGTTCCTCGTCTTCCTCGGCCTCGCCTACACCGAGCGGCTCGGCAACCACATCCGCATGGAGATCTTCCTCAATTATATGAAAGGCCGCACGCTCTGGCTCTTCGAGCTCGTCAGCGTCATCGTCGGTCTCTTCGTGTGCGCCGTCCTGATGAAGTACAGCTGGGACCATGCAATCCGCGCCTATAACTCCGGCGACTCGACGATCGACATCCAGCTCCTCTGGTGGCCATCCAAGATGGTGGTGCCGGCCTCGCTCGCGCTGCTCTTCATTCGGCTGCTGGTGAGCCTCTGGGGCTATCTCCGCCTCGTCATCACTCCAGGCGCAATGCCTGTCGGCGTACCTGAAATCATCGATGTGGAAGAGCAGGCGCGACGGGACGTCGAGGCGGCCGGCGTCGATCTCAACGGCAACGAGGAAGGCAAGGCCGATGGTCCTCGATAATTATACACTCGGCCTCATCGGCTGCCTCGCGCTGCTCGTGCTTGTCGTCGTCGGCGTGAGGGTCTATCTCGCCGCGGCACTTGTCGGTCTCATTGGCTGCATCGCAATCATCGGGTGGGGCCCGGGCGCAGGCCTCGTCGGCACGATCCCGCACTCGAAGTCGGTCAACTACACGCTCTCCGTCCTGCCGATGTTCATCCTCATCGGCTATCTCGCGTTCTATGCGGGCATGACGCAGTCGCTGTTCGAAGCAGCCAAGGCCTGGATGGGCTGGATGCCCGGCGGGCTCGCGATCGCGACGATCTTTGCCGTCGCCGCCTTTTCCGCAGTCTCCGGCGCCTCGACCGCAGCCGCCGCCGTATTCGCGCGCGTTGCAATCCCCGAGATGCTCAAGGCGAACTACGACAAGCGCCTCGCTGCCGGCGTCGTGGCTGCGGGTGGTACGCTCGACGCCCTCATTCCGCCGTCGGCGATCATGGTCGTCTATGCGATCATCGTCGAGGCCTCGATCGGCAAGCTGCTCATCGCCGGCTTCATTCCGGGCTTCATCTCGGCTGTCTGCTATGCGGGGATCGTGGTTGCCTGGAGCATCATCAATCCCAAGGTCGGAGCGCCGATCCGCGGTTACAGCTGGAACGACCGCATCACGTCGCTGCCAGGGACGCTACCGGTCATCGGCGTCATCGTGATCATCTTCTCCGCGATGTTTTTCGGCTGGGCGACGCCCACGGAGGCTGGCGCGCTCGGCGCCTTCGTCGTGTTCGTGGTCGCGCTGATGAACCGCATGAAGATCGCTCAGCTTAATGAGGCGCTCCTCGAGACCGCCAAGCTCACCGTGATGATCTTCGCGATCATCTGGGGCATCCTCATCTTCGTTCGCTTCCTCGGCTTTGCAGGTCTTCCCGAGGTTTTCGCCCAATGGGTCGTCGATCTGCCGGTGCACCGCGTGGTGATCATCATCGGCATGCTCATGGTCTATCTCATCCTTGGCATGTTCATGGATGCGATCGGCATGATGCTGCTGACGTTGCCGGTCTTCTATCCGGCCGTGATTGCCCTCGGCTATGATCCCATCTGGTTCGGCATCATTGTCGTCAAGATGGCCGGTGTCTGCCTCGTGACGCCACCGATCGGCCTCAACTGCTTCGTCGTCGGCGCCGTCCGCCGCGACATTCCCCTGACGACGATCTTCCAGGGGGCCCTGCCCTTCGTGATCGCCGACTTCATCGCGATCGCCCTTTTCATCGCCGTCCCCGAAATCGTAACGTGGCTACCCGACCTCATGCTCAACTAGTGTCCTTTCGATTCCGAAGTTCGCTCACGGCACGAGCATCTAGGTCAGGCGAGCTTGCGGATAAGAACACAAGGCCCCGCGCCAGCCGAAACCCAGTCACCCGCGGCAGGGGATTTACTTCTCGCCGCGTTCGCTCTTGAGATGAGCGTCGGCTGGCTCGCGTGCCGGCAGGCTGGGCCTGCGCGCCCCGAGGAGAGCGCTGTTGAGTGACGATCCGCACGGCCGGCCCGACGAGGAAGAGGCCAGCCGCACATTCCTGGCGATGATCGTCATTCTCACGTTCGTCATGAACATGATCGGGCGCGGCGTGACCGAGACATTCGCCGTGTTCCTACTGCCGGTGCAGGATGGCCTCGCCGTCTCGCGCTCCGAGATCACGCTCACCTATTCGATCTACATGCTCGCGAGCGGAGCCACCGCACCATTCGCCGGCCAGCTCATCGACAGGCTAGGGGCACGCATCACCTATGGCCTCGGCATCCTCGCGCTCGGCATCGGCTACTCTCTCGCAGGCTACGCGACGCATATTGTCCACTACTACATATGCGTCGGCCTGTTCGGCGGCATCGGTGCGGCATCGCTCGGCATGGTGGCCGCCTCGAGCCTGCTGAGCCGTTGGTTCGTCAACCGCATCGGCTCGGTGATGTCGCTTCCCTATGCTGCCGTTGGCGCCGGCATGATCGCACTGCCGCCGTTCTCCCAGCTCCTTATCGAGTGGTACGGCTGGCGCGCGAGCCACCAGTTGATCGGCGCCGGCGTACTTGCGCTCTTTCCCTTGCTCATCCTCTTCCCTCTAGGGCGCGTCACCGCGGGATCGTCGGCATGGCAGGCGCGACGCGCCGTGCAGACCGGCACTGCGAGTCGCAACCCCTGGCCGGTCTCCGTTGCCATGCGCACGGGCGCCTTCTGGGGTCTCTTTGCGGCGTATTCCTTCACCTCAGTCTCCGCTTACGCCGTGTTGCCACAGTCGGTGGCGGCACTCGTCGAGAGTGGCTTTGCACCGCTGCTGGCTGCGAGCGCGTTCGGGACGATGGGGCTGCTGTCCACGCTTGGCATCGTCGCCATCGGGTGGATGTCCGATCGCTTCGGCCGCCTGACCACGGTCACGATCTCCTATCTCATCACGATCCTCGGCGTACTCGCCCTCATCGCGACCATTCACAACCCCTCGTTCTTCCTGATGTATGTCTTCGTCGTCTGCTTCGGGCTCATGCAGGGCGCGCGCGGACCGATCCTCGTAGCGCTCGTCTCGGTGCTCTATCCGGGAGGGGGTGTCGGTAGCATCTTCGGAGCACTGTCGCTGGGTGCAGGTATCGGTGCGGCGCTCGGCTCGTGGGCGTCCGGTCTCCTACACGAGGTGGCCGGCGGCTACACGGCGTCGTTCGGGCTGGCCGTGATCAGCTCAACGGCGGGAATGCTCGTTTTTCTCCTGGTGCCGAGCCTGCGGCGGGAGCGGCTGATGTCATCTCCAAGCTCGAGGCAGCCACACGGCGGCCAGTGATGCATCGGCGTAACACTGCGCTTCCGTTACCTGCGCCCCCTTGCAATCTGGGACCTGGCACACCAGCTGATGAGGAACGGCGTTGGCGGCCTGTCCGCGAGCGTCGTGGTGCCCTTCGGGCATTTCCTCCCTGGACTTGGGCCGCGCCTCGACGTGCGGCCCTCTTTTTTTGGCGCTTGTTCAGCGAAATATCGATCCGCTTTTAGCGAAGAAGTCGTCGACGGCGGCGGTGATGGCGGCTGCGACCTTGCGCTGCCACTCTGCGGACAGCATCTGCCGCTCGTCTTCGGCGTGACTGATGTAGCCGAGCTCGATAAGCACGGCCGGCGTCTCGGCCTGGCGAAGAACGAGGAAATTCGCCGAGCGCTGCGGATCGCGGCTGAACTGGATGTTGCCGCGCATCCGCTTGGCAGCGAGCTGGCGGAAGTTGAGCGACAGGCCCGCCGTCTCGCGCGCCATCAGATCGAAGAGAATGGATCTCACGTCGTCCTGAACGGCATCCGCCGACAGGTGTGCGCCGGCGAGCAGGTCCGCAGCATTCTCCTTGTCTGCAAGTCGGCGGGCGCGCTCGTCGGAAGCGCTCTGCGAGAGCGTGTAGATCGTGGCACCGCGGATGACATGTGCGAGTTCGCGAGCTTCGAGCGAGTCGGCGTGAAGGGAGATGAAGAGCTGCGCCTCGTGCTCGCGCGAGATGCGCATGCGACGCTCCAGCGGAACAAAGGCATCGCCCGTCCGCGTCATCACCACGCGATAGCGACCCGATGTGGAGAGCGCGCGCTCCAGCGCACGGCCCACGGCAAGAACGATATCTTTCTCGACGCCAACTGCTCCCTGCGCGCCCGTGTCGACGCCGCCATGCCCCGGATCAATGACGATCACGGGCACGCGTGGCGACGCAGCCGTCGACGGCGGTACGGGCGGCGAGGGCGTCGGTACGGCATCGCCGAGTTGCAGACGCGCCGCGCTCTCGCGCGCGGCCGCTACCTCTCTCTCGCTCAGATCCACAGAACCCGACGGCACAAGATCGAGTTCCAAACGATGGCGTCCGCGCGCGCCCTCACGGATGAGGCGCGTCGCCTCGACCCGCACCGGCTCGGCGGTCTCGATCACGACGCGCGCCTTGCCCTGCGCGAAAGCACCGAAACGGAAGGTGCGCACCAGACCCCGGCCATTGCGGCCGGCCGCCGCCGGCATCGTGAACTCGACATTAGAGATGTCGAGGACCACCCGGTCCGGCGTCCGCAGTCGAAAGACCTGGTACTCCACCGGCCCTGCGAGTTCGAGAGCCAGCCGCGTTTGAGTACGATCGCCAGTGAGCGACGCCCCATCTGCGACAACTGGTCCCAGGGGAGCAGCAGCCGGCGCGGTGGCCGGCGGGCTCGCAGCGGTTTCTGAACGCGGATCAGGAGCCGGAGGTGACGGTGGCGCTGAAGGGGGCATCGTCTTCACATGGGTCGATTCCTGGGCAGCCAGAGGCGCAGACGCGGCGCTGCCGCCCCCCAAGGCGAGCGCGCACGCAACAGTCAGCCTCAACCCAAGTGAACGCATCGTCCCTGCTCGCCCGACGCTGCTTCCCCCTCTCATCGGCCCAGATTAACCCAATCTTTGGTCGAATCGTCGCCACTTGTATCCACAGGCACATGCAAAGTGATCGCAGCGTGCCAGCATATGCCCTTTGCGGCGCTTGCCTCACCAGGGGCAAGGTCGTAGAGATATCGAGTGTGTCGTTCTTGCCGCGACGAGTTGCTGCTGGGACCTGTTCGTTTCCCGCCAAGCCGTTGAGCGCGAGCTGCATGGAGCGCCCCGCATCGAACAGCGGAGGAGGCTTCAGGAAGGCTGTGTCCTCATTCGGGGTCACATCGCGAAGCTCACCGCTGAGTGCGGGGCCCCAGGCCGCAGTTTCGATGTCGTTTCAGCTCGCTGTGCCGCCATTCATGCCTCGGCGACATGACCCGTCCAGGGGCGAGTCCGACGGCGCGCAGCGCCTGCGACACATAGTGGGCTGGAGCTTCGACCTCCGGCTCAATTTGCGGCACCCCCAGCCTGAACGGCCTCGGGGCGCTGTTGTGAGCAGTTCCGGGCTCGAGTGCTTCGCGAGAAGCGAAAGAACGGAACGATCAAGAACCAAAGGGGCGCAAAGCTCCTTCGAGGATCAATGAGACACCGGAGTTCCACCCATCCAACCCCGTCCGCTCCCGAATTCCGGGTGTGGCGAAGCGCTGCGCACGCCGGAGAGGCCACCCGCGAGGTGACTGCATCCAGCACGCCGGGCGCGAGGGGGTGGCCGGCTCCGTTCGCCATCATGCCATCAGCCAACCAGCGCCCCAGCCCCGCGCACTCGCTGAGCCCCCCTCGCATCTGCGACAGGACGACGAGCCCCGGGCGGCGCGCCCAGGATCAAAGACTATGGAAAAGAACAAGATGCTTATCGATGCCACCCACCCGGAGGAGACCCGGGTGGTGGTACTCAGAGGCGGTCGGGTAGAGGAATTCGATTACGAGTCGGCATCGCGCAAGCCACTGCGCGGCAACATCTACCTGGCCAAGGTTACGCGCGTCGAGCCCTCGCTGCAGGCGGCATTCGTCGAATACGGCGGCAACCGCCACGGCTTCCTCGCCTTCAGCGAAATCCACCCCGACTACTATCAGATCCCATTTGCGGACCGGCAGGCACTCATCGACGAGGAAGTCGAGGAGGAGGCGCGAGCCGAGCGCGAGGCCGATGCACGGGCCGAGCGACGCGAGCGACGCGGAGGTCGCGGCCGCAACCGCCAGAGCCGGCCGGCTGCAGATGCAGGCGTATCCACCGAAGCTGTCGAGAACGGGCACGCCGAGGACGACGAGCCCCTCCACGACACGCCCTATGCAGCCGAGCCTCATGAGGATGACGGAGAGGCTGAAGCCCCTGTCGCGGAGTACGCCGCCGGGGAGGACGACACAGATGCCGCGCCAGCGGCCCCGCTCGCGCATCCGCGCGAGGAGACACTGAGCGCCGAAGCCGAGATCGCGATCGAGACGATCGACGTCGGCCACGTGCAGACCCACGAGTTCGGGAGCGAGACCACACAAGACGATGATGCGCCAAAGCCGATTGGTCTCGTCGAGGAAGTCGGCGTCACCGAGGTCGAGGGCAACGGCGCCGCCCCCGAGGCAATCGAGCAGGTCGGCGCCGAGGATGCCCTCGAGGAATTGCCGGAGCGCCCGCAGCGCCGCCGCGCCCGCCAGTACAAGATCCAGGAGGTGATCAAGCGCCGCCAGATCATCCTCGTGCAGGTCGTCAAAGAGGAGCGAGGCAATAAGGGCGCAGCGCTGACGACGTATCTCTCGCTCGCCGGCCGCTACACCGTCCTCATGCCGAACACGGGCCGTGGTGGCGGTATCTCGCGCAAGATCACCAACGCCCAGGACAGGAAGCGCCTCAAGGCCATTGCCGAGGAGCTCGAGGTGCCGGAGGGCATGGGCCTCATCGTCCGCACAGCCGGCGCCGCGCGCACCCAGCAGGAAATCCGCCGCGACTTCGAATACCTGCTGCGGCTCTGGGAGAGCGTGCGCGACCTCACGCTTCGCTCCACCGCACCCTGCCTCGTCTACGAGGAAGGCAATCTCATCAAGCGCTCGCTGCGCGATCTCTATTCGAAGGACATCGACCAGGTGCTCGTCGCGGGCGACGAGGCCCACGAGGAGGCGCACGGCTTCCTCAGCATGCTCATGCCGGGCCACGCCGACAGCGTGATCCCGTACCGCGAGCCCGAGCCGCTCTTCTCGCGCTTCCAGATCGAGCGTCAGCTCAATGCGATGTTCAGCCCGTTCGTGACGCTGCGCTCGGGCGGCTATCTCGTCATCAACCAGACGGAGGCTCTCGTCGCCGTCGACGTCAACTCGGGGAAGTCGACGCGCGAGTTCTCGATCGAAGAAACGGCGCTGAGCACGAACCTCGAAGCCGCGGACGAGATTGCCCGACAGCTCAAGCTGCGCGACCTCGCAGGTCTTATCGTTGTCGACTTCATCGATATGGAGGAGAAGCGCAACAATCGCGCCGTCGAACGCCGACTGAAGGACGCGCTGCGCCATGACCGCGCGCGTATCCAGGTCGGCCATATCTCGCACTTCGGCCTCCTGGAGATGTCACGCCAGCGCCTGCGGACCGGCGTCCTCGAAGGCTCGACTTCGCAGTGCCCGCACTGTCAAGGCACGGGCATCATTCGCTCGACGGAATCGGTCGCACTCGCCGTGCTGCGCGGGATCGAGGACCATCTGATGAAGGGGCCCGTGACGTCGATCTCGGTCCTCACGACAGCGAGCGTCGCGCTCTACATTCTGAACCACAAGCGCGGCTTCATCACGGAGATCGAACAGCGCTACGGCATTTTCGTCAGCGTCCAGGCCAGTGAGCGGATGCAGGGGGCGAATTTCGCCATCGAGCGCACAAGCGAACCGGCGGTCGCTCCCGCTCGTGTTCAGCGCAATGTCGTCAGCATGGACTGGGGCTTCGACGGCAGTGAGGCCGACGAGGAAGCCGAGGAACGGCCCGAACCACGCACCGAGCACCGCGAGAGCGCCGCCGTGGAGGAAGAGGGCGGCGAGCCACGCTCGCGCCGTCGCCGTCGCCGCGGGCGCGGGCGGCGCGACCGGCAGGAAGACGCCGGCGGAGAGGCACGCGAGGCGAACGGCGGTGCCGAGGAAGGGGCCGTTCTGCACGCCGAAGCTCCGGACGATGCCGTTGAAGCCGAAGGCGCCGAGCCGGATGAGTTGGACGCACGCTCGGAGGAGCCGCGCGAAGGCGGCGGCAGAGGCGAAGAAGGCGATGGCACGCGCGGTCGCCGCCGGCGACGCGGTCGCCGGGGCGGTCGTTCGCGTCATCGCGAGGGCGTAACGGCGCCCGATGGCAGCGTCATCGCAGGTTCGCCCGCGGACCCGACGGCGGCGCAGCCTGACGTCGATCCGTCTTTCCGCCCGCATGGCACATGGGGCGATCTCCAGGTGCGCCGGCGTGATGATGCGGCCCTCGAGACGCCCGACCACGGCGTCACGTCACAAGGCATTACCTGGGAAATCGTGGGCGCCGTCCAGGAGCCCGAGCCGGAGGCTCCGGCGCCGATACCTGCTCCGTCAGTTCGACCGGAGCCCGTAGCAGCCGCCGCACCACCGACGCCATCGGCGCCGGCGTCGGAGCCGCCAGCGGAAGTCTCGCGACGTGAGCCTGCACACGTGAACGGCGCCATGGCCCTTGCCAAGCCCGCACCCGAAGAAGCGCCGCAGGCGGAGTCGGCCGAGCCCGAAGGGCCTCCGCGCCGTGGCTGGTGGCAGCGCCGCTTTGGTGGCGGCTGAACTTTCCCCGAGTTGACGCCGGTTCTCCCCTCTTTCCACAGACGGAAAGAGGGGCGACGGTCCCGCGTCGTGCGGAGACACGGTAGCGTGGCGCCCATGGCGCAGCGCCGGCCATAAATCATCTCAAGTTGCCTGCGAGCTTGACGTCGGTCCGGCGGCTGGAAGACGGTGTGGCCGGCTTTTCGCGGCCGATGCACGCGCCGCCAAGGTTGCGCGAGGATCCGAGAGGGGGCACCGCATGTCCGCAGTCGAAGTGCTCACGCCAGCATCACGCGATCACGGCACGTCGCATCCAGCAGGCGCCGAGATGCCGGTCGGAGGCACCGCGCCTGCTTCCGAGCCGTCCGCGGCCGCGCCCTCAGAGCCTCGCGACGACATCATCGAGGAAATCCTCGCGCAGGCCGACTCCCGCGAGAAGTTCATTCCGGTGACGCGCGCGGCGTTGATGGAGCGCCTCACACGGCCACAAGCCTGGCGCGGCAACGAGGCCAAGGATGCGCGCCGCTTCTTTCGCTACCTGGACTATTGGCGCCAGGCTTCCTACTCCGCGCATCTGCTCGAGATGGGCCAGACCTACGAGCCCTTCAATCCCGACAGCGACCTCCTCGTCACGCGCAAGTACACCGACGCCGAGAAGGCAACGCTCCAGCAGCGCCTCATGGAACAGACGCAGCTGCTGCTCGAGCAAGCGAACTATACCCGCATCGACCCCGCCGATGTGAAGCTGATCCTCACGTCCGACAGCCACTACGGGCTCGACCTGCACGTCGACATGAGCGCATTCGACGAGCTCATGATCTACTACCGGGGCGCCACGAGCCGGCGGCTCCATCGTCGCGATGCGCGCAGGCTCTACCTCTTCAAGGTGGAGTACGATGCGCCGATCTTCCAGCGCCTGTTCGTGCTCTTCAAGCTGAAGCCGTTCGACCAGCGTGTCGAGGAGGTCATGCAGGCGCAGAAGTGCGAACGAAAGGCGGCGGAGCGCATCGTACACAAATTGCGAGGCTCACTCGGCGCCGAGATCAACTCGGACTCGGTCTATCTGAAGCTCTTCAAGAACATCCCGCGCTCCGACATCGAGATGTGCTTCCCCAACACGACCGTGCGCTTCCGCCTCTTCGACAAGCTGCGGCTCGGCGTGACGGCGGGCGGCGGGCTTGGTATGGGCGTTGTCGGCACGGCGACCAAGCTCATGGTCGCCGCCAATCCGATCGCGCTCGCCGGCGCTGTCGCCACGCTCGGCGGCCTCGCCTTCCGTCAGGGCATGAAGTTCATCCACAAGCGCAACGAGTACATGGTCACGATGGCGCAGAACCTGTACTTCCACGCGCTCGCCGACAACCGCGGCGTGATGACTGTGCTCGCGGACCGCGCCGCGGAAGAAGACATCAAGGAGGAGATGCTCCTCTATACGGTACTCGCCAAGGACACGGTTCACGTCAACGAGCTCGCCGACGTCGATGCCGCCATCGAGCAGCAGCTCCTCAACACGTTCGGACTGAACCTCAACTTCGATCTTCACGACGCGCTCAACCGCCTCGTGAACGATGGTGTTGTCCAGATCGGGCAGGACGGCTGGATCCGCACGATGCCGCCAGCGGACGCCGCGCGTCACATCGATTCGCTGTGGGACAACTATCTCGACGAACTCCCCGACCCCGCGCGGGGCGAAGGCATCGAGTTCGAGGACGAGCCGCTGGACTAAGGCGCGACTACGCGCACGCCGAAACAGTTCGCGCGCCTCCCGTTTCCGGAAGGCGCGCGATCTTTTTGGCTGGTCGGTCGGGCAGTCGGCTCAGGCTGCCTGTCGCGCGCGGCGGCGGGCGGCTTTGGCCTTGCCGAACGAAACCGGCTGGCGGGCAGCTGACTGCCAACGGCGCGGCTCGAGAGCCTCGCCACGGCGATGCTCCTTCACCTGCACGTCCTGCGCATCGAACGCCGACTTGAGCATGGGCACGACCAAATGCGGCTGCGTTGCGCCGCACATGAACACGTCGAGCGCGGCATAGCCGGCCTCGGGCCAGCTATGGATGGTGATGTGGGACTCGGCCAGCACCGCCACCCCGGCGATCCCGCCCTTCGGCGAAATCGGGTGAAGATGCACGTCCAACAGCGTTGCCCCTGCCGCCCGAGCACAGCGCTCGAGCGTGGTCTTGATGTACGGCGCGTCGTCGAGACGCTTGGCGCCGAACAGATCGATAATGAGGTGTGAACCCGCGAACTTTACGCCGTCCCGCTCGATGAAGTGATCCTTACGGTCATCGTTCGCGACGGATGCAGTCGAAACAAGGTCTTCCTTTTGGGCGGTGCTTGAACGAGTCAAGTCCATCCCCAATTGGAAGAGGGTGTCATCAAAGGCCATGTGACCCTCCCCAACCAGCAGACAGATGTGACCCGTCCGCTCCTTACCTTGGGGTTTCAGGAGATCCTTGACCTTTGGGGCAGGTGGACGAACGGAGACGGGTCATATGAGGCTAATCGCCCCCCCACGCAAGACCTTTTGTCCCCGTGGGGCAAAAAAGTTGCGACCGTTGCCGGCAATCGCGAATATTCGTGCACGCACTGCTATGCGCGCGTGAGGCGCCACGTCTATTTTTCGAGGAAGCGGCGCAGCAGATCTTTGGCGCGCTTGGCGCCTTTCTCGGCCTCCGGAGAATCGCCGAGCAGACGCTTTGCGGCCTTGTCGATATCCTCGTCCTTGATGCCACGCGCGGTCTCGCGCGCGCCTTCGATCAGCTTCTGCGGGCTCTTGAGAATGCGCTGATAGTCCCCCCTGAGACGCGGTCGATGCCAGGGACCCTGGAGCTGCAGCGGCACCGTGAGCGCGGCAAGACGGGGCGAGCCGCTCCCGGCCGCATCCGGGAGGCGCGGACTGAGCGTCAGGTCGAGCGTGCGGGCAGGCAGGTCGATCGTGCCGGCGCTGTCGAGGCTGATGGGCGTCGCAACGATGCGCATGTCCTTGGCGGTCGCGATCCCGTCCTTGATCGTCAGGGCCGCGGAGAGCCGCGTAAACGGGGTCCGCGCCGACGCATTGCGATCGAGATTCGGCAGCTCAAGGCGGCGGACGCTTGCGAGTATCTCCTCGACGCTCCACCCGACGATGGCACCATCGGCCATATCGAAGGAAGCGGTGCCGGCCAGCGTGCCGACGATCTCCTGCTCGCTGGCTCCCTGGCCGGCGACCGCGAGCCTCACCCGGGCCGGCCCATCCAGCACCTCGAAACGGCCAGCATTGCCGAGCGTCTCGAGCGCACTGGCGCCATCGAGCGCCAAGTCGATGCCGACATGGCCAGCTGCCGATGCGGTAACGACGCCCCTGGCTTTGCCGCCGTGCAGAGCGCCCTCGCGAATGTCGATCTTCAACGCGCCGTCTGAGAGCGAAAGGCCGCCCGTCGCGTCGGTCAGCACGGCACCGCGCCACACGACACGGGCCGCGCGCAGGCGCGCCTCGCCGTCCGCACCTGCGAGGCTCGCAAAGGCAATGGGATCCGTGCGCCACTCGCGCGGGCGCCGTCCCTCCGCTCCCGAGGCACCACTGCCATCCGGCTCGCCGGCCGCGACGTCATCCGTCCTGGCAGCGCCGGCCGATGGGGCCCGCGAGGCCTCGACGCGGCGAACGCTGCGACTGCGGTCACGCGGCTCGCCTTGGCGTACCCGCGCGCCATCGCCGGGCGCGCGCAGACGATCGAAGTCCAGCTCGGCGAAGGCGAGATCGGCAGCGAACCGTGGACGTGGCTGGACCAGACTCACCTCGATTTGTCCGCCAACCTGGATCCCGTCGAGCTTGAGTTGCATTTCCTCCAGGCGCGCCCGGCCCCCCTCGGCCTCGACGCGGCCTTTGAGCGCCATCGCACCGCCCCACCCGGAAGCGTCGCGCAGACGCACGCCGAGCCACCGTCCGGCCTCACTCATCGAGGGTGACGTGAGATCGAGCACACCATGGAGCTGGGGCTGGTCCGCAAACCGGATCGCACCCTCGTAACCGGCATTGCCGTGACGGCCGGAGAGGCGCAGCGAGACTTTCTCCAAGCCGCGCCCGCTTGTCTCGACAGAATCGGTGCCGAGCTCGACCTTCACGCTCTCGCCATTGAAGACGAGGCTACCGCGGAGGCGAAGTGGATCGTCCTTGCGCGAGCCGCGGCGCGTCAGCCGGAGCTGGACCTGATCGGCCTGTGTCAAGCTGCCCGTGCGCAGATCGCGATAGCGCACGATGCCGTCGCTGATGTTGACGGCGAGATCACCGGCCTGCCAAGCCTCGCCGCGCTTGCGCCCACCAGCCTCTGCCGGAGTGGGCGTTTGCTCATCCTCGCTCAGCGCCGGTGACGAGAAGCGGCCCGCTGTGCCATCCCGCAGGACCTGGGCGACGCGCCTCGTCCGGACCTCGCCGCGATCGTGCTCAGCCTTGAGCCACCGGCGACGGCCGTCGGGTCCGACGATCAAATCGAGCTGCGGCCGCTTGATCGTGATCCGCTCGGCCTGCAGACGTCCCGTGAGCAGCGGCCACACCATGGCTTCGACTTCGACCGACTCGGCCCGCAGCACTGGCGCGCCCCCTTCCTCGGCGGTCGCGACAACCACGTCGCGGAACTCGACGGACGGCCGTGGCAGCAGGCTGAGCGACGTCATGCCGTTGAGGTCGAGCACGTAGCCCGTGCGGGCGCGGAACTCCGCGATCGCGCGCTCGCGCGTGATATCGACCGGTGGGGCAACGAAGAGGAAGGTCGCCGCCGCAACGATCAGGAACAGCACGGCAAGGCCCGTGTAGGCCACAGCCGTCAGCACGATCGACAAGACGCTCCGCCGTGGCCGACGATGCGCGGCGCGCGGCGGCCCTGGCGCTGCCGGAGGTGGCGGCGCGCGACCTGAGGGGGGTGTCGCCTGCGCAGTCATGACGTGCCATCCCATGCAATGGGATTGTGGCGCCAGCCCGGGCGCCCCGCTGCACTATCGGCCTGTTTTGCGGCAAAGCTGGGTGCGGACCGGCACCAGCATACCGCAGGTCTCAGATATCGAGGTCCTTGGCGAAGGCCGCCCGCTCCTGGATGAAGCGGAAGCGCAGCTCCGGCTTCGAGCCCATGAGGGCGTTCACGGCCTCGGTAACCGCGGGCTTGTCGTCCTCGACTACCTCGACCCGAAGCAGGATCCGCTTCGCCGGATCCATGGTCGTGACCTTCAGGTCCTTGAAATCCATCTCGCCGAGGCCTTTGAAGCGGGTGATGTCCACCTTGCCGCGGCCCTTGAACTCACCCTCGAGGAGCATGTCCTTGTGGCGGTCGTCGCGTGCGTAGGCCACCTTTCCGCCCTGAGTCAGGCGGTAGAGCGGCGGCACCGCAAGATGGAGATGGCCATTTGCAACGAGCTCGGGCATCTCCTGATAGAAGAAGGTGATGAGCAGCGAGGCGATGTGGGCACCGTCGACGTCGGCGTCCGTCATCACGATCACGCGGCTATAGCGCAGGTCCTCGTCGCGGTACTTCGTGCCGGTACCGACACCCAGCGCCGTGATCAGATCGGTCAAGAGCTGGTTCTGCGCGAGCTTGGCCGTCGTCGCGTTGGCGACGTTCAGGATCTTGCCGCGAAGCGGCAGCACGGCCTGGGTCTTCGGATTGCGCGCCTGCTTGGCCGAGCCACCGGCCGAGTCACCCTCGACAAGGAAGATCTCGGTCTCGCCGCTCGTATTGGCGCAGTCGATCAGCTTACCCGGTAGGCGCAACTTGCGCGTTGCGTTCTGGCGGCCGATCTCCTTCTCGCGGCGGCGCTTGAGGCGGTCCTCGGCCTGATCGATGGTCCATTCAAGGAGGCGCGTCGCCTGCTGCGGGCTATCGGCAAGCCAGTGGTCGAAGGCATCGCGCACCGCGCTCTCGACGATGCGCGTCGCTTCCTGCGTCGCGAGACGATCCTTGGTCTGTCCCTGGAACTCAGGCTCGCGGATGAAAACGGAGAGCATGCCCGCCGATGTGCCGAGAATATCCTCTGCGGAGATCTGGCCTGACTTCTTGTTGCCGACGAGCTCGCCATAGGCGCGCAAGCCTTTTGTGAGCGCGTTGCGCAAGCCCTGCTCGTGCGTGCCCCCCTCGGGCGTTGGTACCGTGTTGCAGTAGGAGCTGAGGAAGCCGTCCTCGTCACTGACCCAGCACATGGCCCACTCGACGGAGCCGTGGCCTTCCTTCTTCTCGATGCGCCCCGCGAAGATGTCTTTGGTGACGCGCGTTTGGCCGTCGATCGAGGTCGTCAGATAGTCCTTGAGACCACCGGGGAAGTGGAACGTGGCCTCGGCGGGCGTGTCGTCCTTGATGAGCGAGGGATCGCAGAACCAGCGAATCTCGACGCCGCCGAAGAGGTACGCTTTGGAGCGCGCCATCTTGAGGAGCCGTGCCGGCTTGAATGTCGCGCCTTTGCCGAAGATCTGCTCGTCGGGGCGGAACCGCGTCTTGGTACCGCGCCGGTTCATGGTTTGGCCGAGCTTCTCGAGCTTGGTCTGCGGAATGCCGCGGCTGAAGATCATGCGATAGAGCTGCTGGCCGCGCGCGACTTCGACCTCGAGATGATCGGAAAGCGCGTTGACCACGGAAACACCGACCCCGTGGAGGCCGCCGGATGTCTGATAGGCCTTGCTGTCGAACTTGCCGCCGGCATGCAGCGTGCACATGACGACTTCGAGCGCCGACTTGTTCTTGAACTTGGGATGCGGGTCGACTGGGATACCGCGGCCGTTGTCGGCGACGCTGAGGAAGCCGTCGGCATCGAGCCGCACCTCGATCCAGCTTGCGTGGCCAGCCACGGCCTCGTCCATCGAGTTGTCGATCACCTCGGCGAAGAGATGATGCAGCGCCTTCTCGTCAGTGCCGCCGATGTACATGCCCGGCCGGCGCCGGACGGGTTCCAGGCCTTCGAGAACTTCAATGAGATCGGCGCCATAGTCATCGGACGCATCGCCGGTTTTGCGGGCGCGCAACGGTTTTTCGGTCAACTCGGCCTCGAGCTTGGCAAACAGGTCACGTGAGGATGCCATTGCGTATGGCTCCAACTAATCTCTGAGCGGGGTCTGTGACGCATCACATGCGAAGAGCGGCGGCAAACCGCCGAATCTCGGGTCGCGCCCGTTGCCAGGGTGGTCGCATGGGGGGCGCCCCCTTGGCAAGACCCGGCCGGGAAAACCCTCTATCGCCCGACTCCGGGGTGGCACCACCGCCACGTAAGTTGCCTCTGCCCGCTCAGAAATCGAGGTCGGCATAGTGTGCCGGCGGCAGCAGCGCGGGGAGACGGTCGGCAAGCAGCGGGCGGAACGAGGGCCGCGACTTCACTCGAGCATACCAGTTCCTGGCACTGGGCGCGTCCTCCCAGGGAACTTCAGCGAGGTAGTCGAGGGAGGAGAGATGCGCCGCCGCCGCGAGATCCGCGAAGCTCGGCGCGTCGCCTGCGAGCCAGCGGCGCGTATCGGCCAGATAACCGATGTAGTCGAGATGCCGGCGCAGGTTGACGTGCGCGGTCCTGAGCCCGCTCGAGCTCGGGGCACCGGCCGGCGCCCCGGAAACGAGCCGCGGCCACGCCTTGGCCGCCAGCAGCGGCTGTGTGACCTCCCGGTCGAGCCGCCGATGGAACCAATCCACGAGGCGGCGCACTTCGGCACGATCCTCGATCGAGCCCGGAAAGAGCCGGGGACCGCGCGCATCGAGTACGCCGCGCTCGGCGAGCTCGTCGAAATACTCGCTGATGGCATAGGCGCCGGCAACGACGCCCCCCTCCTCGAGCTCGAGCGTCGGCAGATCGGCCGGCAGTTCAAGACCGCGCGCGCCGGGCACGGCCGCGTCGGCAGCCTCCGCGACAAGCTCGTGCGGGAGATTGATCTCCAGAAGCGCCAGCCGGATCGAGCGCGAGAACGGGCACAGCGGGAAGTGTCTCAGCCGCAGCATGTCGGTGCCTGCCCCGAAGCCGGCCGCGTCCCTGCCGCGCTCAGAGCACCTTGTCCGCAGCCGCAGCCGCCGTCGACGCTGGCGCTGCCTTGACCGGCATAGTTTCGCGGACGGCGAAGATCAGCCGCAACGTCTCTCCTCGCCGGCGGTCGACCGTGCGCGCTGTTACGAGCTGCAGACGGACACCAGGCATCCCGACGACCGGCGCATCCATCTCGGCAACCTCGCGCACCTCTATCGTGCGGAGCTTGGCGTCAGCGCCGCGAAATTGCACGCGATCGCCGGTCGCGAGCGGCTCACTCAAGATGCCTGTCGGCACCGGCTCGCCGTCTACGACCAGCGCGGGCGGCTGAGCCGGCGGCGTCACGCTCACAGCCACCTGCGTCATCGGCAAGGACGCCGTTGTGCCGGCATCGTCAAGGAAGATCGTCCCATGTGGGGCCACGCGCGCGTAACTGCGCTCGAGCAACCGGTCAGGGCTCGTAAAGCCCCAGAGCCAAGTCCCGACGACCATCGCAAGACCGCCGCCAATTGCAGCAGCAGCCAGCCGGCTGCGCCCGGCGATCAGTTTCGAGCCTGCCATGGTGACGCCCCTCATCTGCTCGCGCATCGGCATCAGTCCCACTCAAAACGGCGTACCATTCATATGGGTAGTCCGACCGATTCGCCAACCTCAGTCTTCCGCGCCTCCATGGCCGAAGCGTGGCATACGCAACGGCCTATCCGGAAGGTGCCGCTCAGGGCTTGTAAGGCTCGCGCCGCTCGGCGAGAATCTGCCCGCGGATGTTGAACACGATCTCGCCTCGCTGGTTCCGAGCCTGCGAGTCGGTCTGCAAAATACCGCGGTCCGGCCGCGACTTGAGATCGATTTTCGCCGCAGTCCGGCCACGGAACGTCAGCGTATCCCCTGGGTAAACGGGTTTCAGCCAGCGCATGTTGCGGAAGCCGGGCGAAGGGCCGTAGCGCGCAACCGGCGCGCCGGCCTCGCGGATCTGGCGCTCGATCTTCTGCCGGTAGGCCACGAATTGGCGGATCCAGATCGCGGCCGTATGCCAACCGGAGGCGCAGAGCCCGCCGAACAGTGACTTGCGACCGGCTTCCTCGTCGAGGTGAAAGGGCTGCGGGTCGAACTGCCTCGCGAAGGCGATGATCTCGTCCTTGGTGAAGGTGTGCGATCCGAGATCGTAGATTTCGCCGATCTGGCGGTCCTCGTAGTAGTTCCGCGTGGGGTCCGGCGTCGGACCTTCGGGACCATCCCACACGCTCTCGAGCGCCGGCGGACGCTCGCCTTTGCCGCCACCCTCGACCTTCGGGCCGGGATTGCGCACCTTGAGGAGCTGGTTGCTGTCCCAGATCATGATGACCTCGCCAGCCGCGTTCAGCATCTCGAACTTGACCTTCAGGAGGCCGACCTCGGGCCGCGAGGCGAGCGCACGCTTCTCCGTGCAGATGACGCGCCCGGTGAGCACCTGGTCCGGGAACAGCGGTTTCAGCCATTTGCACTCGTCGATGCCGGGCGAGCCGAGCGAGGTCCAGCCGTCTTTCAGAAGGCCATCGGCAATCATGCGCATCATGATCGCACAGGAATGGAACCCCGAGGCGCACAGGCCGCCGACGATGCTGGCCTTTGCAGCTTCCTCGTCGAGGTGCATGGGCTGGGGATCGTAGGCCCGCGCAAAGGTGATGATATCCTGCTTGCTGACGCTGATGCGCCCGAACTCGACGAGCCGGCCGACCTCGATGTCCTCGAGATGAACTCCGTCCGGCGGCGTGGAAATCTTGTCCTGCATGATGGATGCTCGCGATCGCTCTGCTTTCGTTGCGGTGCAATACAGCACGCACCCGCCTGCCGGAGCAAGCGGGCGGGCCGAAAGGCAGCCATCCGGCGGTAAGAAGGGGCAGATCAGGCCGCGACGACGTGGGCGCCGCGGGCGAGCTCGCATTCCGTCCAGAGCGTGCCCAATGCCGCAACGAGCGCGTCGATGTCGGCGTCGGTGTGGGCAGGCGTCGGCGTGATCCTGAGCCGCTCCGTGCCGCGCGGGACGGTCGGGTAGTTGATCGGCTGGACGTAGATCGCAAAGCGGTCGAGCAGCGTGTCGCTCACGGCCTTGCAGTGGACGGGATCGCCGACCAGCACCGGCACGATATGGCTCGGATTGTCCATAACCGGCAGGCCGGCGGCCTTGAGCCGGCGGTTGACCGTCCGCGCCCGCTCCTGATGGCGGGTGCGCTCGACGTTCGAAGCCTTGAGATGGCGAATGCTCGCGCACGCTCCGGCGGCGATGGCCGGCGCCAGCGAGGTCGTGAAAATGAAGCCCGGCGCATAGGAGCGGATGGCGTCGCAGATATCGGCCGAGGCGGCGATATAGCCGCCCATGACGCCAAAACCCTTCGCCAATGTGCCGTTGATGATGTCCACCCGGCTCATGACCCCATCGCGCTCGGCAATGCCACCGCCGTGTGGCCCGTAGAGACCGACGGCATGGACCTCATCGAGGTAGGTGAGCGCGTTGTACTTCTCGGCGAGATCGCAGATCGCGCCGATCGGCGAGATGACGCCGTCCATGGAGTAGACGGACTCAAAGGCAATGATCTTCGGCGTCTCGCGCGGGAGCGCCGCAAGCTTGGCTTCCAGATCGGCAAGATCGTTATTCTTCCAGATCTGCTTCGGCCCACCACCATTGCGGATGCCGGCGATCATCGAAGCGTGGTTTTTCTCGTCGGAGAGGATCACACAGCCGGGCAGCAGCTTCTGAAGCGTGGAAAGGGTTGCCTCGTTGGCGACGAAGGCAGACGTGAAAAGGAGCGCCGCCGACTTGTCGTGGAGGTCCGCGATCTCGGCCTCGAGTTCGACGTGGTAGTGCGTGGTGCCCGAAATGTTGCGCGTACCGCCCGAGCCCGCACCGGCCGTATCGAGCGCCTCGTGCATGGCGGCGAGCACGGCGGGGTGCTGCCCCATGCCGAGATAGTCATTGGAGCACCAGACCTTGATCTCGCGATTGCCCTCGGCGCCGAAACGCTCGGCAGCCGGAAAGGCGCCACGGCGCCGCCGGATGTCGGCAAAAACGCGATACCGGCCTTCTTCCCTTAGCCGCGCGAGCGCCCCCGCGAAATGTGCGCTGTAGTCCATCGATCGGCTCCGCTCCGCCTTTTGCTTCCGACCGCAGCCTCAGGTGCCCCCCGGACTGCCCTGCGGGGTCAACGTCTAGACCACTTATAAGCATTCCAAGCTGCGACATAGTCGAAAAACGACCGCGCGGACTGTCGCACCGCTGCCTGCGGGTCGCCTTGACACGGCTCAACCTTGGTGCCGCGGCTTCTCGGCGCGCGCGCATGGAGCCGAAACCGCTATAAGATCGCGCAATGGCACACGTTTCTGAGCACAACTGCGATGTTCTTGTCGTCGGGACCGGCCCGGCGGGGCTCGTCGCGGCGCTTGCGATGGCGCAGGCCGGCTTGGCGACTATCGTGGTCGGCCCGGCCATGGACCCGGCCCGCGACACGCGCACGACGGCGCTCTTCACGGGCAGCGTGGCACTCCTGCACAATCTCGGTCTCGGCCCGGCTCTCGTACCGTCCATGGTGCCGATGACCGGCCTGCGGCTGATCGACGATACGGGCGGCATCTGGCGAGCGCCGGAAATCCTCTTTCGCGCCGGGGAGCTTGGCCTCACGGAGTTCGGCATCAACATCGACAATGCCACGCTCAATACGGTGCTGCTGGCGGCCGCTCGCACACAACGGGGCCTGAGGCTCATCGAGGATACGGTCGCGCCCGGTTTCGGGCTCGGTGCCAATACGACGACCGTCAAACTCGGCGGCGTCGGCACGATCTCCACGCGCCTCGTTGTCGGCGCCGACGGTCGCAGCTCCCTCTGCCGACGCGAGGCCGGCATCGAGGCGCCCACAAGCCCCTATCAGCAAAGCGCGGTAGCCACGCGTTTCCATCACACGCGGCCGCACGATGGCATTTCGAGCGAGTTCCACCGCAAGGCAGGGCCGCTCACGACCGTCCCGCTCGCCGGCCTCGAGTCGAGCCTCGTCTGGGTCGAGACTCCCGAAGAGGCGCGGCGCCTCATGGCGCTCGACGAAGCCGCATTCATCCAGGAGCTCAATGGGCGGCTGCAGGGCCTGCTCGGCGCCGTCACGGCGATCGGCCCGCGGGCGAGCTTCCCGCTGACCCGCATGGCTGCCGACCGTCTCGGCGCACGGCGGATCGCGCTCATCGGCGAAGCCGCGCATGTCATTCCTCCGATCGGCGCCCAGGGCCTCAACCTCGGCCTCCGGGACATCGCGACGCTCGTCGAGCTTATTACACGCGCGCGCGGTCTCGCCGCGGACATCGGCGGCGAGACCGTCCTCGAGGCGTACGAGACGGAGCGGCGCAGCGACGTTGCGTCCCGGGCTGCCATGGTCGATACGCTCAACCGCTCGCTGATCTCGGACTTCCTTCCGCTCCACCTCGTTCGCGGCGCCGGCCTGCACGCGCTCAACACGATCCCGTGGCTCAGGCGCCTCATCATGCGCGAAGGACTGCATCCCTCAGGCCGCGTGCCCGCGCTCATGCGCTCCTGATCGGCGCCGAGGTTGCGTCGCGGACATGACCGTCGCGCAAGGAGACGGCTTGACGCGCGCGCCTTCTGCGGCACGAAATGCGGCCACGACAAGCGAGAGGAACACCGAATGGCTCTGAAACGGATGGTGCTGGAGATCGGCATGGGCACCGATATCCGCGGCGCCGACAGCACGAAAGCTGCCGAACGCGCCGTGCGCGATGCGCTTTGGCGCAATACGCTCAGCATCGCGACGCTCATGGGAAAGGCGCGCGAGGAAATGCATCTGGAGATCAATATCGGCGTGCCCAATCCCGCAAGCGTGAACAAGGAAGCCGTGCTCGCGGTTGCCCCCTACGGCAAGGGAATCGTCAAGGTCGTCGAGGGCGGGCTTCGCATTCCCAATGACGACGGCACCGACAGCACGATCATCGCGCACGCACTGGTCGTCGTATCGCTCGACGTCTGAGGGACTCATCCATGAAACACAAGCGCATCATCCTCGAGCTCGGCGCCGGCGCCTCGCTCCATGGCGGCGACTATACCAAGGCTGCGCTCCGCGCCGTCGACGACGCAATCCACCACAGCTCGCTCTCGTTCGTGCGCAATCTCGGCCTCGACGCGAAGAAGATGGAAGTGACGGTCACCATCGGCGTGCAGAAGCCGGAGCTGGTTGACACCGGCAAGGTCAAGGCAAAGCTTCCGTACGGGCAGATCACGGTCAATGTCGTGAAGGGCGGCCTCGATGTCCCGGACGTCGAGAACAACGACATCACAGTGCTCGCGAGCGCCGCAATCGCAGTGCGCATGGAACTGCCAAAACGCGCGTGAAAGTGGCGCCAGGCTCAGCCGCCGCTCGACCAGATGATCCGGGCAATCCAATCCACATGCGAGCGGTCGAGCCCGATGGGATCGCCGTCACCGCGGATGGAGACGAGTTCGACGCGGCGCGTGGTCTTCCCGACGAGGAGGCGTGGCACGGCGAGCGCGCCTTGCGGCTTGATGAGAACGCGATCGCCCGCATTCGCGATGGCGTTCGATGCCGCGACGAGCGTCAACCCGCAGCGGTACACCGGCTCGAGACTCCCATCGGCCACCTCGATCGCAAAGGGCCCGCCGCCGCCCACCACGAGCTTGGCATGGGCATCGAGACCCTCGTCAGGCTGTGTCCCATAGGGGTGCCATCCACCGACGGTCTCGTTGGTGATCTGCCCGATCAGCGGCACATTG
>CAUJKI010000663.1 GCA_963205015.1 Pseudomonadota bacterium | reverse complement strand
CTGCAATCATTCTGGGAGTTGATTGATGTCGAAGCCGGCAAAGCCAATTCCTGTTCCGAACGAAGACTCAAAGGTCTTTTGGGAAGGATGCAAAGCGGGCAAGCTCGTCATTCAGCGCTGTCGCTCCTGCGCAACGGTGAGGTTCTACCCGCGCATCGTCTGCGGCGCCTGCGGTTCGATGGACGGTGACTGGATCGAGGCATCCGGCTCGGGCACTGTGTTCAGCTATACGGTCGTCCATCGTGCGCCATCGCCGGCCTTCAAAGAGGACGTGCCTTATGTCCTCGCCATCGTCGAACTCGACGAAGGCGTTCGCATGATGACCAATGTCGTTGGTTGTGATCCGGCCTCGGTATCCGTCGGCATGCCCGTCTCCGTCGTTTTCGATCGGGTATCGGAGGATATCTCGCTGCCCAAATTTGCGCCGGCACAGCAGCCGTCCTGATATTGAGCCGAGGCGTATCGTGACCAAGAGCCTCTGGGATGTTCTGTCAAAGGCCGCGCTTGCACGGGCAGATCATCCGGCGGTGATCTTCGCCGAGCGCCGGCTCAGCTATGCGCACCTTGCCGATCGGGCCGCGCGCGCGTCGGCGGTTCTTTGGTCGCTCGGTGTGAGGCCCGGTGACCGCGTCGCATTTCTCGCTGCCAATCGACCCGAGTATCTGGAGCTTCTGTTCGGGGCTGCGCGTCTCGGCGCGTCTCTGGTTCCCATCAATACGCGTTTCGGCACGGTCGATCTGCAGGCCGCGCTGCAGCGCTGCGGCGCCAAGGCGGTCTTTTATGCCAGACAGTTCCGCAAGCAGGATTTTGCCGCCATGCTCGCGGAGGCGCTCGGCGCGTTCGATCCTGGCGCACCATTCAGTTCGGATGCCTTTCCTGAACTCCAGCGGCTCGTATGCCTCGATGCCGACGGTGCGCCCTCCGCCGCGTACTATCATGATCTCATGGCCGGCAGCGCTGAATTGACGCTTCCACCTCTCGCTGCGACTGAAGATGCGAGAGGAGGACTGCTGCTTTTCACGTCAGGGAGCAGCGGCCTCGCGAAGCCGGTGGTCCTGAGAGAGGATCAACTCATCCGGAATATGGAGAGCATCGCTGCACGGCAAGGCATACGCTCTGACGATCGTGTGCTTTCGTTCCTGCCCTATTTCCACGTCTTCGGCGGCGTTATCACCACATTGGTGCCGCTGCTGCGCGGCGGCACGATCGTGATGCTGGAGGCTTTCGAAGCCACTGCCTCTCTCGAAGCTGCATCACGGGAGAAGTGCACTGTCGTCTACAGCGTGGCGCCATGCTACCGAGCGTGGCTCGATCATCCGGAGCGTCATCGATACGACCTCTCGTCGGTCCGGACCGGCGTTTGCTCAGCGGGCCTTGGCCCGATGTCGGCGATGGCCAAGCGGGTGCGCGCATCGCTCTGCCCGATGCATTCGTTGTTCGGCATGACCGAGACGACCGGCGTGGTGACATTCACGGAGCAGGGAGATTCGGAGGAGCTGACGACCGAAACGGCTGGTCGCCCGCTGCCGGGCGGTGAGGTCAGGATCGCCGATCCCTCCAGCGGCGCCGTGCTGCCGCCGAAAGCTGAAGGCGAGATCCAGGTCCGCGGGCCGATGATCACAAGCGGCTATTTCCGCCTGGAAAAGGAGACCGCGCGCGCCTTCACGTCCGATGGATGGTTGCGCACCGGCGATCAGGGATGGGTGGGAGACGACGGCTATCTGCGCGTGATCGGTCGCCTCGACGACCGCCTTAGGTCGGGCGGCGAGAATATCGATCCGCGCGAGGTGGAGGCATTCCTCCAGACCCATCCGAAAGTTGCTCAATGCCAGGTGGTGGGCGTCCCGCACCGCCGTCTGGGCGAGGTGCCTGTCGCATTTGCGATTGCCAAGGATGCCGCGACACCGCCGTCGGAAGAGGAGCTGATTGCGTTTTGCCGCGGGCGCATCGCCAACTTCAAGGTGCCGCGCCATTTCTTTATCGTCGAGGAGATGCCGGGCTGGATGCACAAGATTCAGCGCCATCGGCTGAAGGAGGATGCCTTGCGTCGGCTTGGCGGCAAGGAGCTCGAGTAGTCGTAGCGGCCTCCAAGGAGGTGCCACGTGCTCCGCGTTTCAAGGGTGATGCGCTGAGCATCTGGCCGAGTGCCTTGCGTATTGGCCAGCTTCAGGCAGCTCGAAGGGTCGCCGGCCACCCGCGCTCTCGAGCAGTTCGATGACGTCGTCTCCAATTTGAGCGCTACCGCATCGTTGTGGCTGTGATGAGCCAGCGCTGTCACCATGAAGAGGTCGCCACGCCAGGCACCAGCGGGCGTCGTGCCGAGATCGGCCAGCAGGGCGACGGCCACGCCAACGCTCGCGATGACGACACCCGCAGTCTTGCGCGGTGTCAGAGGCTCCATGCGCAGAAGCGCGCCTCCCATCCATCTCGCGTGTCGGTGGAGAGGCTCGCACAGAGATGGCGCAACAACTTCAGAAAGAGCGGCTCGATGCCATCGAGACAGAACTCTTCGACGCGTGGCAGATGGTTAGTGCGACGGTAGCAGGTGTCCTCGCGGATCTTGCTGTCCGATATCACGATCTGAGAATGGGCGCGCTTAAGCATGCTCGCTTGAGCCTGTGTCAGCCGGCCATGCCGTCACGATGTCATCGAGCGCCGGCCGGGGACGCTCCGGTGCCGCACTGCGGCTCGTGCCGATCGGTATGAGGCCGGCAATGCGCTCCTGCTCGCTGAGCCCGAGGATCTTCCTCGCGCTGGCGCTGTAGGCAACCCAGCCCGTGAGCCAGTTGGCGGCAAAGCCCAAGGCCGACGCAGCGACGATCAGGTTCATGCAGGCGGCACCTGCTGAGAGTGTCTGCTCCCATTCTGGGAAGCGCGCCGCCGCATCGGCGCGGCTGACGACGAACACCGTCACGGGCGGCGTGCTGAACGTATCGCGGATGCGCGCGGCCGTCCGTTCGGCCTGCTCGTGTGGCTGCGCCCCGTCCGATCTCAAGTAGGCGTCGGCAAAGGCTGCGCCGAGCCTTCCACGAGCTTCGCCCTGCACTGTGATGAAGCGCCACGGCACGAGACTGCCATGATCAGGCACCCGCGACGCGATCGTGAGGATGCGCCGCAGTTGCTCCGGCGATGGCGCCGGCAGGTCGAGTTGCTGCGGCGGGACACTGCGCCGCGTTTCCAGCACCCACAGCATATCAGCCGCAACGTGCCGCTGAGCGATCAGTTCAGATGTGGCAGTGTCGGCGGAGGACATATGATTTCCTGATCAGCTATGTCGTGATGGCCGGCGTCTCAACCGAAGCAGACGCGCGCACGGCTTCAGTGTCGCGGAAAAGGATGAAGGCGAGTGCAAGCAGGGCGAGTATCTTGATGGCCTCTGTTGCCGCGAACGCCGTGTGGAGCTGCTGACTGTCGAGCGTCGGCAACAACGGAATGAAGCCGGCGCGGCCTTCGAACGCCGGCAGAATCCAATCGGCCTGCAGGGCGAGTGCGATCACAGCAAGGGCAAACAGCGCCCACTGCCCCCAGCGGGCCTTGAGCAGGATCAATAGCACCGCGACGGCGACGGCAATCACGGTCTCGGCAATGTGGAGCCAGAAGAAGGTCACGACGGAAATCGACAGCGCCACGGCGCTGTCTAGGTTCTCGGCCTGGAACTTGGCCGGTGTGGCCAGGAACGAAACGCCGAGCACGAGGCCGATCCACAGGAGCGGCAATGCGATGGCGAGGAAGTTGCGGGCGCTGCGAAGGTTGGACATGATCAAGTCCTCAGGGATCGAGATTGAGGGAAAGCAACGCGTGCAGCAGGGCATCGAGGCCGAGCGCCGTCAGCGTCGTGAGGGTGACAAGGATGGTCGCAAGCCCAAGGCTGGCGGCGATGAGTAGGATGGTATCGCTGAGGCGATACGCCCGCTCCGGGCCGTACTCAGGTTCGTCGATAAGTGCAGAGAGCCGATCTGTAGAGCGGCTGATGATACGCGTGAACATGGATCTTCCTGGTCTCAGACGGACAATGTGATGTCTGCGGGCTGAGACGAGGTTTTCGGACGGCTGCGCGTTTGAAGCCGAAGGCCGGCATCGGCCAGGACAGGGCGGAGGATAGCGCCGTTGCGTCGGCTCGCGATGCCCGCTCCAGCAAGGAGTGATGGGCTGCCCCCGGGCGGGACATTGAAGCACGAGAGAGTGACATTGGACTGCTCCGGGCCCTCGTATGCAAACGACCGGGGCCGGTTCTTGACCGGAACAGACAATTATTGACGACAAGAGTCAAGAATAGACTTTGACGCAGAGCTGCTTCGTGCAGCAGACAGGCCTTGTGCGCACCGCCTCGAGCCAATGGGTGCACGCAGGGAGGGCCGCAGGTATACAATCGGCGCAGATTACGTCGCGCAGGAAATGGACGAAATTCTGATGAGCCAACCAACAACCCGGAACGGTTCCAAGAGCACGCTACTCGCGGTCGAAGATACAGAGTTCCTGCTGCGCGACGAGATGCGGGCGATCCGCTTTGCACTCGAGTACGGCAAGGCCGAGCTGGCGCTGCGCGACTGGGGCATCCGCTCGACCATCATCGTGTTCGGCGGCGCGCGGATCCCTTCGCCGGAGCAGGCCGTCGCGGCTGCCGAGACTGCGCGCACGGATGCCGAGAAGCTGGTGGTGGAAGGACTGCGGCAGCGCGCCGAGTTCTATCGTATCGCGCGCGAGTTCGGCCGTATTGCTTCGGAACGTGGCGGCGCCTTCGCCCCCAGGAACCGGTGGCGCGACAACGTCATCGCGACAGGCGGCGGACCCGGCATCATGGAGGCCGCCAATCGCGGCGCGGCCGACGTTGGTGCGCCGAGCATCGGCTTCAACATTACCCTGCCGCACGAGCAGTCGCCCAATCCCTACATCACCCCGGAGCTCAGCTTTCGCTTCCACTACTTCGCCATGCGCAAGATGCACCTCGCCATGCGTGCCAATGCGCTGGCGATCTTCCCCGGTGGCTTCGGCACCATGGACGAGTTGTTCGAGCTGCTGACCCTGCAGCAGACGCAGAAGGCACCGCCGGCCCCCATCGTGCTGTTTGGCGAGAGTTACTGGCGCAAGATCATCAATTTCGAGGCGCTTGCCGAGGAAGGCATGATCTCACCGCTCGACCTCAAATTGTTCGAGTTCGCGGAAACGGCAGAGGATGGATGGGCGTCTCTGGTTCGCCGCGGCATGCGCGCGCACGGCAACGGTGCCGTAGGCTGAGACGACATGATCGAAGTTGCGTGGATCATGCAGCCGCAAGCGCGAAGGCCGGCCCTGCTGATCCGCAGCCATTCGGCCCGTACCGCAGCGATCATTTGATCAGCGCGCTCAAAGCCTCGCGTTGGGTGCTACCAGAGGCTTCGAGAAGCCATTCGTGCAAGACGTGCTGCGCGAGCAAGGGCGTAGCGCCAACCTGAAACAAGCGTGCTTCGGCGAGACGCGCGCCCTCTCGCGACCGCGTACCTGGGAGAACGTGCACGCCTTGCGGGCCTCGACAATGCGGCAGTTGACCGTCCAGGCACCAAAAGTTTCCTGCACCGATGAAGCGCCGCCAGGCAGGGTCTTTTCGGCTCCAGCGCTCACTGCGAGAACCTGACGGGGACACTGAGGACGATCGAGCCGCCGCCGATATTGGGCGGCGGTGCCGGAACGGGACTGGCGCGGCGCGCGAGCGCCACCGCCTCCTGATCGAGGATGGCGCTTCCCGATGACCGTATGAGACGGGCCGAGAGCACGCGGCCCGCGCGGTCGATGGTGAAGGCCACTGACGACGTGCCACCACCGCCGCCCGGGTAGCGCTTGTGGCGATTGAGATGCGCCATCACCGAGCCGCGCCAGGTGGCGATCGACATGGAGGATGCAATGCCCGACGTCGGCGCCGCGTTGGTCCGCGCCCGACTGGCGTCGACCGGCTTCGGCGCTGAGGTGGCTTGTGCCACGGACTTGGGCCTCGGCTTGGGCTTCTTCTTCTCGACCTTCTTCTTTTCCTCGGGCTTCTTCTCGGCCTTTTCCGGTTCGGGCGGCGGTGGTGCCGGCGCTTCGAGCACCGCAGCAGCCGTATCGATTTTCGGCAGTTCCGGGATCTCGACCTCAGGCTCGATTTTGTGCTCGACGGGCTCGGGCGGTAGCTCTTTCGGCGGCTCGGTCTTCACCGGCTCGACCTCGGGCTCCGGTTCTTCCTTGATGGGCTCCTCCTTGGCCTCGGTCGGCGTGCTCTCAGTACTTATTTCCTGCTGCACGCCGACGGCCACCTCCTGCGGCGGGGCCTCGGGGGCGACAGGGAGAGGCGCAAGCTCGATCATGACGGCGGCAGGCGGCTCGCCGGCGGGGCTCTCGGACTTCGGCCAGTGGGCAATCGCGAGCGCGACGCCGCTGTGGGCGACGACGACAAAGACCGCCGCCAAGGACCACCGCATCAGGATCTGACGCACGCTCTCACCGTCAGGGGGGCCGGCCTCCCACGTCATGGCGCCCTCGTTTGAGGAGGCGAGGCCGGCGGCGTCGGCACAGTCTCGAGGCCGACGAGGCCGATCTTGAGATAGCCGGCCTGGCGCAGGAGGTTCATGACCTCCATCAGGTCGCCATAGTCCACGCTTCTGTCGGCGCGCACGAACACGCGCTCGTCGGTATTGCCTTGCGTCTTGGTATCGAGCGCGGCTTTCAGAGCTTCGCGCGTGACCGGATCATTGCCGAAGGCAAGCGAAAGGTCCTCCTTCACGGTGAGGAAGATCGGCTCGCTGGGACGCGGCTGCGGCGCGGCGTTTGACGCGGGCAGATCGACGGCGACATCGACCGTCGACAGCGGCGCCGCGACCATGAAGATGATGAGCAGCACCAGCATGACATCGATGAATGGCGTGACGTTGATCTCGTGATTGACCTCGAGCTCGTCGGAGTTGTCGCGCGCCTTGAGGCTGCCGGCCATGAGCCTACTCCGCCGCTCGTGTGCTCAGGGACGCTGCAGGGTGCTGCACCGGCGCCACCATCCGCGCATCGAGCTCCCAGCTCACGAGCCGCTCGACGCCGGCCGAAGCGTCGGAGAGTAGGAGGCGGTAGCCGGCAATGGAGCGGGCGAATACGTTATAGATGATGACGGCAGGGATCGCGGCGACGAGGCCGATCGCCGTCGCCAGCAGCGCCTCGGCGATACCGGGCGCAACGACGGCGAGGTTCGTCGTCTGCGACTGGCTGATGCCGATGAACGAGTTCATGATCCCCCAGACCGTGCCAAACAGACCGACGAACGGGGCTGTGGCGCCGATGGTGGCGAGAACGCCGGTGCCGAGCGTCATGCGGCGGCCGGCATTGGCCTCGATGCGCGATAGGCGCGAGGTGACGCGCTCCTTGATACCCGCCTTGGCCTCATGGCCGCCCTTCTGGTCGAGAAGCCGGATCGAACGGGCCACTTCCGCGCCGGCCTCGCGCACCAGGGCAGCGCCGGTGCCACGCGTGCGCGCGAACAACTCGACGGCTTCGGTCAGGCGTTCCGCACGATCGATCTGGCGGATCGCCCGCCTTATGCGCCGCCGCGCGGCCCACAGCTCGAAAGCCTTGGCGGCCCAGATCGTCCAAGTGATGAAGGACGCGGCAGCAAGCCCGACCATCACCGCCTTGACGACGATGTCGGCTGCTATGAACATGCCCCACGGCGAGAGATCGTGCGGCAGTGCCCCAGACTTTGATATGGCTGCCGGCGTGGACGCAGGGGATGGGCGCTGTGTGGGTGCTGGTTCTGCGGGCGCAAGCGGCAGATCGGTAGGGGCACCTGAGGGACCGCTCATCCCAACTGGACCATCCACAGTCGGCACCTCCGGAGCAGGCTTCGTATCGCTCGTGATCGGAACCGGTGTGGCTTGCGGCACAACCGGCGCATCGGCCGGAGCGGTCTTCACGAGAGGCGCAGCGTTGCGCGGTGCGGGCTGCACTTCCTCGATCGCAGGCGGTGCCGGCGCGTTCTCCTGCGTCAGAGCTGGACCGGCAACCACAAAGGTGGCCAGTGCCAGCAGAGCTGCTCGAGCCCGCCGGAAGCGTTGCGGCCAATTCATGCAGCGCTCAACGGCTGACGTAAAGGGTTTGAGCATCAGGCCTTTCCGGACAGGAGGCGTGGGGAGCCACCCAGGCACTTCGACACGCCGGCTTCATCAGAACGCAATCGCTGCAGGCCCAGCCCTGGATTGACCGCTCTGCGATGAGATCGGCGATCGTGAACCGGTCGATGAGGGCCAGGAACGCGCCGTGAGCTGCGTGAAGGATGATATCGAGGTGCCCACGGGACAGACGTCCGCCGCGGCCAGGCTCTGCCGTCTCGATCAGCTCAGGCTGAGTATGTCGCAAGACCGCTCGGAGCGTGATCGCCTGTGCGGGCAGAGCCAGTCCAAGCCCACCGCCGCGGCCGCGCATCGCCCTCAGCAGGCCCGCGTGCAGTAACAGGTGCGCGATCTTAGCCGTGTGCTGTCGCGTCGCTCCGGCCGTCATGGCGGCCCTCTGCGTGTGCACGTAGCCATCCGGCCGCCGCGCACATGCGGAAAGAATGGCGATGGCGATCTCCGACTGCCGTGTCAGGCGCATGAGCATTGTTCCTTGCCACCGCCGACCATGGCGCTGGATGAGGTTGGACGCTTGATGACGTAGATCGCGAAGACAAGCGTCAGGTCGACTACGAGAGAAACGAGCACGAAGATTCGGTTCGACATCGGCATCTCGACGAGACTGCACATCCGAAAGAATGCTGTGCGGGCGTCATCGATCGCGTTCTCCTCCGCCAGAGGCGGTGCGATTATCTCGACGCTCCGGACTTGCTTGATTTGAGGTGCACAAGCGCGCTCCTGCAGGGCGGCGCCAGACTGGCGGTATTCGCGGTCAGGCAGGCCTCGATCCGTCCGCCACCGGGCATCACGCCCATGCAGAAGCGCATGTAGTCGTTGCGGCAGGCGGTCCTGACCTTGCTCTCCGCGGGGCTGGCCTTCTGGGCCTGCACCGCAGTGGATGGCATCATCAGCGTCAGCCCAGACAGCGCCCAGACGACGATGAATCCGCGGAGCGTGCGCATCTTTGCCGGTTGCTCCAGGATATTGCTCGCGCGTCTCTGCATCGTTGCATCCCTCTTCGATTCACGAACACTTCGTATTCTCCCGGGTCCCCGCCTGGCCGCTGAACCGGGGCTCCGGCCGGCTCACGACATAGATGGCAGAGGCCAGCATGAAGACCGCGACCAGGCACGCAAAGAGCAGTCTCGGCTTCACATGAAACCAGAACATCACGTAGCCCAGCGTCATGCCGCACACCGCCATCACCTTGGCCTTGCGCGGCACCGCGCCGTACTCGCGCCACTGAAGAATTACCGGACCGAAGGTCGGATGATCGAGCATCCAGGCTTCGAGCCGAGGCGACGACTTCCCGAAACACCACGCCGCGGCGATCAGGAACTCAGTTGTTGGCATGATCGGCAGGAATGCGCCGATGATGCCGAGCGCGACCATGAGGCAGCCCGCGGCGAGAAAGGCGATCCGCCGTCCATTTCGGAGCAGCGCCGCTATGCCAAGTGCATCACGCATGGCGCCTTCTCGGTGGCCACGCATTGCAGCGTCCACCCTCGAAGGTTTCCTGAAGCGATGACGAGCCGCCGGGAAGCGCGGGATTGCTCCTGCTCTCCGGCACCTGCGCCGCCGCGACACCCGCGATTCCGACGACGGCGGTGATCGTTGCGGCTATGCAGACGGGATGCCTCATGATCCGCATGGGTGTTTCCTTCACCGGCTGATCGAAGCCGAAATGATCCCGATCGGGGCTTCAGCGCCCATCGTCAGGCGCGGCAACCCAGGTCTCGAACAGGTTCCGGATGCTCCGGTCGCTCACCCGCCACCCGAGGCGTGAGCGCTCCGACTGCAGAAACATCGCGAAATGCATCTTCGTGCCGTCGACGGGATACTTCAGATAGACACCGTGGTTCCGATCGATGTTCCGGCGCCATTCCGCACGAATGCGCTGCCAGTAGTCTCCGGCGTTCTTCCAATAGCGGTAACCCGGATCGAAATCGTATCCCGTGATGCGCTTGTAGGTATTGACCCCGCGCTCACGCACCAGCGTCTTTGCCTCGCGCTCGCCGTCGCGCAATACCTTGCGATTGTCCTGCTCGTGCTCCCATCCCGCAGGTGTAATGCGGTGGATGTTGACGGCACCAAGCGCGTTGTAGTCGCTGCGCTTGGAGTACTCGCGCCGAGGCAGAGGGCGCCAACCCGCGTCCGACCTCCATGTGGGATTGCCGTCGGCATAGCTCCATTTGCCGGTCCCGCAATAGCGCGGCGCATCGTTGACCTCGTAGACGCATTGCGTCCACGTTCCGCGCGCTGCATCCGGATCGATCGGGCGCAAACGCCAGGTCTGATCGGATGTGAATTCGGGACGTTCCGGCGCCTCGTAGAGCCAATCCTGCCGCCAGTGCTTGAGCACAAACCCGAACAGGCGATGCACCAGCAGGTGTTGAAGCACGATGTGCTTGCCAGTGTCCTCGGCCAGCACGACCATCTCGTAGGCACCGCTGACGTAACGCGGCTTGACCTCGTAGTCGGGCGCAGGATCGAATTCCTCGAAGGAGAATTTGACCTTGTATTCGCCCAGCATGGCGAGGATCGCCTTGCGGTCACGCTCCAGGCCCTCCGCCTGGACGATCGCCTGCAGGCGCTGTTCATCTTCCACGGGCCGAACGTGGTCAGTGGGAATGTAGATTTTCATGGTGTCGCTATCCGGCCTGCATTGGTTGCGCTGATGGTCAGAACTCGATGCCGGTTGATCTTCATTGATCTCTCCCAGCTCCAGGTTGGAACTCACTGTCGGAATACGACGCAGCTCGCAGGGCGCAGGTGAATCTGAGCTGCGAGGTCTCCCCTCGGGCGCCTAGAACTTGTACGCTGCGCCCAGTTTCCATTCACTCGAGGTGAGATCGATGCGATGCTGGCCGTACGGCGTGTCGAAAGTCTCTGTCCCGAAATCCCTGTAGTTGAACTCGGCGCGGAGAACGATGTTGCTCGTCATGGCGTGCTCAATGCCGCCTCCCAACGTCCATCCCATATACGTGCCTTTCATACTTATGGGATTTGGAAGGGTCCTGGTCGTGGTGGAGCCAGTCATCGCGAATGCAGCGTAATCGTAGCTGTAGCTGGCCATCGCAATGCCACCCGCGACGTACAGCATGGTCCTGTTGTCGAACGCCAGGCCGGCACGGCCGCGCACGGCGCCCTGCCAATCCATCGCGGATGAGACTGTAGTTGTCAGGGTACGCGGGGTGCCCGTTACCGTCGAAACGACCGCTGAAGTGAACTGCTCGTCCCTGACCAGCCGATCGGAAGAACCGAGGTTGGCGTCTATGCCGAACACCAGCGGGGAGCCGAGCTGCAGATTGTAGCCCAGGTAAACACTGCCCGTGACCGCGCCGGCGTCCTGCTTCGTGGATACTGTGGATCCATACGGAACCCAGACGTAGTTGGCCGAGCTTGTGCCTGTCCTCAGTGTCCCTGCGACATCGCCGCTTTCCGTCGCATTGCCGTACGAGTAGCTGCCCTGCAGTCCGATGAACGCACCGGTCCAGTCGAAGCCGCTCTCCGGCGTCGCCAGCTTCGGCAGCGCAAAATCGGTGGCATAGCTCCCCGACTTTCCAAGCTCCATTGTGAAGCTCACGCGCGCGGTGCGGCCGGGCGCGGGCATCTTGGCATCGGTGAGGGCATCGACGTAGAATCGATCGGTGACGTTCTCGATGCTGAAATCAATGGTCGAGTGATCGTTGACTTTGTAGCTGCCGAAAAGATCGAGGACTTTGTAGGCGGCCCAATCGGAGACGGTGTAGTTGCTCGACCGTGCCAGCGAGCGCTCGCCTGCAATGGTCATGCGGCTGCCGAGCGTGAGTTTCCTGTCCAGCAGCCGCACTCCGAGGGTGAGCATGCCGGAATACTTCGGCGGTACATAGTAGGCGCCAAAATCATCGCCGCCGGTGCGGTTACCGCAGACAACGACTTGGCTGGTGGCGGTCTCCGGTGCGCAATACGTGACATCGGTATACTGGTTCGCGGCAACCTCGGCAAAAAAGGTGCCCATGTCATAGCTGCCGGAGATCTCGACGCCCTTCATATGCGCGCTAGCTATGTTCTTGTAGGTGCGAGGCAAGGGCGCCTGATGACGAACGATGTAGTCCTGATAGTCGTTGTCGAAATACGCAACCTTCAGCCGCAGCTTATCTCTATCGAAAAACAATCGATCCCGAATGAAGTTGATACCGATCTCCTTGTTGACCGACCGTTCCGGATCGAGGTCCGGGTTTGGAAGGAGCGTCGTCCCGAAAGCCGTAGCCACCGTCAAGCGGGTCTCGCGAATGGTCGGCGGACGCCAACCCTCGGCATAGGTCGCGAACGCCTGGAGCCCTTTCAGGGGCGTGATAGCGATGCCCGCGCTCGGCAGCACTGCCGATCCGTCCTTCTCCGGCAGCCCGTCCAGGGAGTAGTGCTCCCTTCGTATGCCGGCGTCCAGCCGCAGCCACTCGAATGGCTCATACTTCGCTAGCGCAAACACGCTCGACAGCTTGCGCACACCATCTGTGCTGCTGCCTGACGGTTGCGGGAGGAGAGCGTTGGTGTATTTGCTGTCCTCGACGATGTATTCCCCGCCATAGGTCAGCGACAGCACCCCGAGTGGCAGAGTGAACTGCGAGGTGTTCCGGAGATCAGCGCCCGAGGTGAATGTCTTTGTGTCCAAGCTCACGATCGGCGCTGGCCAATTGTTGTGGACATCCGAGGCCCAAACATTGGCACGCAGGTGGAACAGTGGATTGTCGACAGGTTTCCAGGTGTAGCGCGCCGTATAGGTCGCCGCGTCCACCGTCGACAGAAGATCGTACTTCGTCGAGCTCGTGCCAGCGAATTCGTCAGCATAGGCTTCGCCGTACTTACTCTTGTACCGATTGTAGCCAAGCTCCAGGTGATGCTCGCTCGTCGGGCGCCACCCCAACTTCAGGAGCGTCGAGCTGGTTGTCTGGAATGTATTGTTGATCTCCTCCCCGTAATAATAGGGTGAGTACCTTTGGTAGAATTCGGTTCCGCCCTTAGGCAGCACAGGCCCATTGGTCCCCGCAAAGTAGTTGCCCTTCCTCCGGTAGGCCTGCCCCGCAAGAAGATCGAAATTTCCGGCGACCACACCGACGACTGTGCTTCCAAAGCTGCTGTCCATTGATGGCCAACCATCGCCACCGATCGGCCCCAGGACGCCGGGGCCGACAAAGCGGCCGTCGAAAGGCGTCGTGTCGTTGTTGGCCATGCCACCACGCAGGCGAAGCACGACGCTTTCGCCGTCTCCAACGAGATCGCGGGCGCTCAGAGTGCGCATGTCGACGGCGCCACCCATCGCTCCCGCGACCTTCCCCGGTCCCTTGCCGACATCGATTCCCGCAATGAACTCCGGATCCACGTAGACGCGGCTGTCAAAGCCGCCATATCCTCGATAGGATGAACTCTGCTGCTGAGCGCCGTCGATCGATGTCGCGACGCGGTTCATGCCCTGCATGCCGCGGATATTCACGTCCATCGACACGCCATTGCGGTTGCCAGCCGACATGACGCCCGGCGTGGACTTCAGCATGTCGCCGGTCGACATCGGCATGACACGCTTGATCTGTTCCTCGGAAATGTAGCCCGACGACCCCGGCGTCTGATAAGGAATGTCCGCTAAAGCCGGCCGGCCTCCGCCTGATACATCGATGGTGTCGAGCGCGATCGCGCCGTCGATCGTGGCCGCAGTAGTGTTGCTGCCAGCGCCCGGATTGAAAATGCGCGCCGTATTGCCGCTGATGCTGTAGCTGAGCCCAGTGCCCGCAAGCATCCGCTGAAGCGCACCACTCGCACTGCGCGCGCCAGATACACCGGGAGACATCACGTTCTGCGGAACGCTGCCATCCGCAAGAACGCTTATGCCCGTGGCGCGCTGGAAGGCGATCATAGCGGAAGCAAGTGACTGACGCGGTATATTGAAGGCATATTCACCAGCAGCTTTTTGTGCGGAAACGCTGGGCGACTGCGCCGATACTTTTCCGCTCATCAAGGCTGTTGTTGCGACGATCGCAGTTGAGGTCAGGAGCAACGCCATCCATCCACGGTCGCTCAATTCTCTCGTGTGCGCACGGGATGTAGCCCGACCAAACCCTGGCATCACTTGCCCCTCCTGACCGACCGCCCTGGTGCGAGAACCAAGGCTTCCTAATAAGAGGACAAGTGGGGAGGGCGGATATCCGAGGCCTGCTGTAAGTTTTTTTTTTAAGCGGGCAGGGCGAGTGTCAGCCAGGGAGTAACAGATATGATCCGGACAGGCAGGATATCGCCAAGCCTGTCTATCACCTCGTCGATACGTGCGATCTCTGCGATCACCGTGACGGGACGAAGCGCCAATTCCTCTCCCACGACGATCAAACGGCCGCGACGCCATCGGTTGATCGTCGCCGCAACCTCACCGAATGGCGCATGCGTGAAGATGAGACGGCCCTCACGCCAGGCTAGGTCAGTGGCGCTATCCGCCACCTCCACAGGGCCTATGATATGGCCATTAAACGTAACCCGACTGCCTGCGTCGATCTGCTCGGTGCGTGCGCCTGCGCGCAACCGCACAGCATGTTCCGTAACGACCACGCGGACCTTGTCGGCATAGGACCGCACCGAAAAGGCCGTTCCCAGAGCCAGAGTTGTCGTTCCAGCAGCTTCGACCACGAACGGGCGATCCAACAGGGCTGTCACGCTGAAAAATGCTTCGCCCTCAAGAAGAATGACACGGCGGATCTGAGGCTCGAAGGCCAGCGCAATTCTGGTTTGCGCTGCGAGGTTGAGCACAGAGCCGTCGGCCAGCGTAACATTGCGCCGCTCTCCTGTTGCCGTCTCATAGTCTGCCGTTGGGCCAGTCGACATGTAGCGCCAGCCCAGGGCGCTAGCCGCGACGGCGAGAACGGCGACGCCAAGCTGGCGGCGCGTCGTATTCTTCGCAGCGATGGCCGCCGCGTGCTCCTTTAAAACAGGCAGCTCGCCTGCAGTGTTCCAGAGCCGCTGGATATCCTCGTACGCCTCTCGATGCCGCGGATTGGCGGATAGCCATTCGCTGAACGCGTCGCGATGGCGGCGTGAGGGCTTTCCGTCGTTGAGCTTGGCGAACCAGGAGGCAGCCTCCTCGACGATCCGGACATGATCGCAGCGTGCCCCGTCCTCATCCGGCGGATCTCCCATGCCTGAAAATTCCCCCGCGATCCTAAGAGAGATGATGTGCTCTCTATAGTTCAAGACAATCGGAGGTGAGGGTTTTCTGAGTGCTGAGGCGGAAAATCGTCAAATCCGCCCCTCATCCAGTCGCAATTTCAGGCGTACGAGAATGCGCGTCATGTGACTGAAGGCTGTTTGCGGCGGGATCCCGAGCGTTCGGCCGATGTCGGCGAAGGTCCGCCCTTCGATACGGGAGAGGGTAAGGATTTGCCGCTGGGTCGGGGTCAACTCCGCGAAGACAGTCCGAAGAATATCCAATTCCTGGCGCGAGATGACCACGCGCTCGGGCGAGGGGGCATCGTCTGGCAGCGCGAGCAGAGCCATCTCTGGGTCTTCCACGAAGTCCAGAATACGCTGCCGGCGATCGTGATTGATTGCCACGTTCCGTGCTGTGCGAAGCAAGTAGGCCGAGGCATTCTCAACCGTCGTTGCAGGCGGAGTGGCAATCAAGCGGGCGAAGGCGTCCTGCGTAAAATCAGCCGCCAAATCCGTCGACGCGCCGCGCCGCTGGAGGTAGCGCGTGATCTCCTTCGCGTGCGCTTTGAACAGCTTGTGAAAATCCCAGGACAATTCTGGTACGCCTCATACTCCGGGCCGACCGCACCCGTTGGCAAATATCCACGACACGCCATAATTCTGGTAGCTCGACCCAAAAATCCAGGCAACAGCAATGATTTAGATCAGCTCCAAGGCGCAGTCCGAACGCCGAAGGTAGAAAGTATACTATGGAAGTAAAGTTTATGTCGAGATGTCAGTATCTTGAGGTATGCGTCTACAGACTTTTGCCATTGCCGGTTCCGCGACACGCGCCTGGGAAATTTGAACCGCCATGTTGCTTCGCAGTCACGCATGATCGGTGTTTGCCTTTGCAGCGATGTGCACAGTGAGAGTGAGAAGACAGCGCAAAGCGCCGAGCTCTGAGAAGGTCGGCTGCCGTCGCCATCACGGTGATCCTCGTCGTCGGTGGCACGACGGCGTCGCGGTATTTGCCGTGTCGGCGGCCGCAATCCTATGGGTGCTGACCTGCCAGCAAGCAACGGAGGTGGCTCGATTAGCTCGACGCCGTCGCGCGCATCCGGACTTGGTCCTACTTCTCGTCGTCGTCGTAGCAGCAGCCGTCGTCCCCTTGCTTGGCAAGGCAGTCCCACCTCGGCCGAGAACTAGAGCTCGCCCAATGACCCTTCTAACGGTTGAAGAATAGGGGAGCAGGTGCCTTGCACCAGCTCCCCTAAGCCGGTCGATCCTTATAGAAAGGGCGAGAGGAAGGATGTCTGGAGCTAAGATGAGTCCGACCACTACGCAATCAGACCAATCTATCCGGGAGGTTCGGGCTGGGAACAGCTGATACCGACTTTGACTTGAGCGGAAGAACGAAGACGAATCCCAGAGCCCCCATCACCGTGGCAGCAACGATACCACCCGTATCGCTGTCGGCGAGGTCGACAGCCGCGCTGGCCAACAGGGGACCCGCAAGTGCGGCGATGCCGGTCCCTGTGAAGAATGAGCCGAGCAACGCACCAAGCTGGCCGACGCCGAACAGTTCGATCAAGACCGGTGCAACAAGAGCGATGCGAACTCCATAGGCTATCCCGAGCACGGCGGCGAAAACGACCAGCCAGCCATAACTCGATAAGAGGAGCCAGATTGAGAAGCTTGCGGCCATTGTCAGGATCGCACTCTTGTACAATCGAAGTGTGCCTTCGGCAGAGCGAACATAACCAATGCCGAGACGGCCAAGGATGCTGGAGCCGCCGATGATCGAGATGAGCCAGGACGCAGAGATAGGATCGGCGCCCCGGCTTGTGGCGAAGGTGGGTAAGAAGGCCAGGGCTACGAAAAGCGCCATGGTGCCGAATACCCATGAGACGTACATCTGTACGAACGCGGGCGATCGCAAAGTTGCGCCAAGAGATTGAACCGGTTCCGCCTCGGAGGAGACTGGAGCTGCCTCAACGAGGGCAGCGGCAGTCACAAGTACGAGCCCGCATAGGACAGCGAGAATCAAGAGAGCGGATCGCCATCCAACGCTCTCAATGAGCGTTGCGATGAACGGCGGCAGCGCCAGCATCCCGCATCCAGTTCCTGCTGCGGCGATGCTGAGTGCCCGCGTACGCCAACGGCGGAACCAACCTCCCAACGCTGCCAAGGCAGGAACGTAGATACAGGCCGCGCCCGCGCCCAGCCCCGCGCCGTAGGTAAGGTAGGCCATCCAAATGCTGTCGACGAAGGCTGTAGCGGCAAGCCCCGCTGTCATCACGAGCGCCCCCACGATCGAGACAGTGCGGGGACCAAATCTGTCGCTAAACAAGCCGGTCACAGGGCCGAGAAAATAGAACACCGAACTCGAGATTGCGTAGAGCGCCAAGGTTTCGGAGCGGCTTGAGCCCAGATCCCTCATAAGAGGTACGAAGAGCACGCCAAAGCTATAAATGGTACCGAACACGAAGAAGCCGATGGCGAATGCTGCGCCTGCCATGCGCCAAGCTCTCGGCGAGTCGATCTGCGCGGACGGCTTAGCTTCCTCCGCGCTGATCACGGTGTATTCATCTTACTGAGCGCAGCCATCTCAGCGCCTCCTCCGCTGGGAGCGACATACTGCCTGTGTCTCTCGCCAGCTATCTGTTTCTTGCGCTCAAATTCGAATCTCGTATGGCGTTGATTTCGATCGCCGCCACCGCTGGCTTCAAGGCAATCCGCCGGAAGGACATCGTCAAGCGGAAGCCCTGAGGTCCGCGCGCAAGCGGGGAGCTAGTCGACAATGCCTGCACGATTTGACAGGGTGAGCATTCGCCATACCTGCCGTGCGTTGCATACCGAGCTGTCGCTGCAACACTCTCAGGCCAAACCTTGCAGCCCGTCTTGCCTGCGCTTTTGGTCCCATAACAAGCCTGACGTGGGGGAAACAATATGGACCGGCCCGTTTCCGACGGCGGTGAAACGCCTGCCAGCGTCGAAAGCATAGCCTCTTGGCGGACGGCATGGTTCGTACTGGCAATCCTGACGATCTCGTACGGCTCACCTCTGCTTATTGTCGTCGGTCTGAAGCCGATCCAGGAGGGATTGGGCACGGAGCGTTCCGTTGTCGCCCTGGTCGTCGCGCTGGTGTGGATCGGCACCGGACTGGGCGGCATTTTCATGGGCTGGCTGGCGGACCGCATCGGCGTACGTGCCACCGTCGCGATCGGTGCCTGCATGACCGCTGCGGGGCTCGTGCTGTCATCGCTCGGTTGGATCTGGGCGCTGGTCGTGGGCCATGCCCTGATGGGCCTTCTCGGGAATGCCGGCGTTTATCCTCCACTGCTGATCTATGTCAGCCGGTGGTTCGATCGCCGTCGCGGCACCGCGATCGCGCTTATTTCCTCGGGTCAGTACATCGCTGGCGTCATCTGGCCTGCCTTCTTCGAGCGGGCCATCGCAAGCATCGGCTGGCAGATGCTGATGACCGGCTATGCGGTCCTGGTGGTGGTGACGATCCTTCCGGCGACGCTGCTCCTGAAGCCCGTGCCCGTGGCGCCGCAATACCTGCCACGCACCTCGATCAAGGAGCAGCCGTTCGGCGGGCTGCATCCCAATCTGATTCAGGTTCTGCTTTGTGTTGCTGCCTTCTGCTGCTGCATTCCGATGGCGGTGCCGCAAGCGCATCTAGTCGCCTTTTGCACGGATGTCGGTATTTCGCCGACGCGCAGCGCCACCATGCTGTCGGTCATGCTCGCTGCCGCATTTATGGCGCGGCAAGCCTGGGGGGCGCTCGCGGATCGCGTCGGCGGCTTGCGCACGATCCTGGCCGGTTCGGCGCTACAGGCGTTGGCCATCGTCGCGTTTTCTCTGACACAGGACGAGGCCGGCCTGTTCGTCATCGCCGCTGCTTACGGACTTGGTTTTGCCGGCATCATTCCGGCGTATTCGGTCGCTATACGGGACGTGTTTCCGTCCGCCGAGGCGTCATGGCGGATGCCGCTCACATTGTTCGCGGGCATGAGCGGCATGGCAGGAGGAAGCTGGTTCGCGGGCCTGCTCTACGATCACTTCGGTTCATATGCGCCGGCATTCATGGCAGGTGTCGTATTCAACATCGTCAACCTGCTGCTTATCGGGTTCCTCGTGCTGCGCCTACCGAACATCCAGGCCGCGCATAGATATCCTGCCACCAATAACTGAGCCTTTCTCATGTTGGCATCAGTGTCTCCCAAATCGACAAAACTGTCGTGCTCCTATTGGTCGCAGGCGGCAAATTCTTTGAGCTGCGTGAAGAGATGAAGGACGCTTGCCTTGTCGAGCGCGGCGATTTTCGCTGTATCCATCAACATCATGGAACTTCCCCGACTGACTAGGCGGCAGCCATCTGCGAGGTCAGCAGGTCGGTGACGAGCATGTGGCTCGCCTTGTGCGTCATGCAGAACGGCAGCTTCGCGTTCATGAGCACGACATGGGGCGTCACGCCACACGCCCAGAACAATGGGATCTCTCCCTCGGGCACGGGAACGACATCGCCCCAGTCGGGTGCGTCGAGATGCGCGATGCCGATACCTGCAGGATCGCCTTTGTGAATAGGGCCGCCGTGCAGCAGCGGGTAGCGCGAGGTGATGGCATCGGCACGCTCGGCGTCAGCCGGCGTGAATGAGCGCATGGAAACGACAAGCTTGCCGAAGAACGGCCCAACCGGCGTCGTATCGATCGAGCTCAGATAGACCGGGCAGCTCACACCGGCATCGATATGGTGAAGCGGCACGCCGCCGGCGATCAGATTCTCTTCGAAAGAGAATGAGCATCCGAATACGAAGGTCACGAGATCATCCTGCCACAGGCTTGAGATGTCGTGCGTCTCGCTCTCCAGAACGCCGTTACGATACACATTGTACATTGGCAGATCGGTGCGGATATCGATATCGGCGCCGAGTGCCGGCAGCATCGGATCGCCGATCCTGGACTTCGCGATGATCGGACAGGGGCGACTGTTGGCGTTACAGAAGCGCTCGAAATCATTCGCATAGGCCGCCGGCACGATGGCCACGTTGCCTTGCACGATTCCTGGCGTCAGGCCTGACGTCTGCTGCCGCCACGCACCGCGCCGGATGCCTGCGCGCACGTCGCGCGCCCGCGCCCGCAGATCCTCGGGACTGTCGTTCCTCTGCTGCATGATCTTTCTCCCGGTCAGACATGAGATGCCGATCTGCGCGCGGCGGCGGTGGCCTCCTCATCGACGATCCAACGCTTGTCGTCGATGACCACGCCATAGTCCTTTCTCGCCGCAGAGACGCTCACATAGCCAGCCTTCACATCTGCCAAGACGTGCCCCGGCGCGCGCCCGAATGGCGAGCCAAAGCCGCCACCGCCCGGCATCTCCAGCGTGAAGACCGTATCGGGTGGAAGCACGACGCTCAGTTTCGGCTGAACTTCCACGCCATTGTTCGTCGAGAGACGGCCCACGGCCCCATGGTAGCCGCCGGCAATACCGGGTGCCGGATGCTTCGCGCGATCATAGAGACCCGAGAAAAGATACGGCTCATTCGTGAGGACCTCCACCTCCATGGTCTGGCCCAGACCGCCGCGACTTGTGCCGGCGCCGCCGGAATCCGTGCGCAACTCGCGCCGACGCACCACGACAGGCGCAAGCGCTTCGATCACTTCCGCGGGCACGCCGGCGATGCCGCTCGGATAGGCAGTCGCCGACAGTCCATCCTTGCCGTGCAGCGCGCCGGCGCCGCCTGCCGAGAACCAAGTGAACGAGAAATGCTTGCCGCTCGCGCGATCGACACCGGCAAGGTGCGTATCCCACAGCGCGTCGAAGCCCGGCGCTATGACATTCTCGGGCAGAGCGCCCGCGAGTGCGCCCATGACCGCAGAGGGTAGGAAATGGCCGACGAGGTGGCGTCCGCCGACGGGCGCCGGATAGCTGCAGTTGAGCAGGCCGCCCTCGGGCGCGACAACCTTGACCGGACGGAAGCTCCCTTCGTTGTTCGGCACATCCGGCGATATGGCGCACTTGATGCCATACGTCGTATAGGCCCGCGTATAATTGAGCGTAACGTTGATGCCAATGGGGACGGGGCTGGACGATCCCGCATAGTCGACCGTCAGCTCGTCGCCGGCCACCGTGATCTTTGCTGCAATCACGATCGGCTCGTCGAAGCCATCGACGGTCATTGAGTAACTGTATTCGCCATCGGGCAAGGCGCGTATGCGCTCACGCATGGCGCGCTCGGAACGATCGACGATCTCGTCGGATAGCGCTTCGATATCATCGAGACCAAACTCGTCCATGAACGACAGGAGCTGGCGCGCACCTACTTCATTGCCGATGATCTGCGAATGGATATCGCCGAGTACCTCCTCAGGCGTACGCACGTTGGCTGCAAGCAGCTCCAGAATGGGCGATACGAGCCTTCCCTCCTCGCGCAGTTTCATCACGGGAATGAAGAGGCCTTCCTCATAGACCGAGCGGGAATCCGCAGAGAGGCCGCGCCCACCGATGTCGAGCGCATGACAGCAGCTGGCGAAGAACGCAACGAGGCGGCCTTTTTTGAAGACGGGCGTCGCAATCGTGATGTCGTTGAGCTGGGACGCCGTTTTCCATGGATCGTTGGTGATCAGCACATCGCCTGGCTTCAGATCATCGACCGGGAAGCGGTCGAGAAAGTGGATCATTCCTGTCGCCATGGAATTGATGTGGCCAGGAGTTCCAGTGACGGCTTGCGCCACCATACGCCCGCGGCGATCGAAGACACCCGCGGAAAGATCCCCCGCCTCGCGCACGATGGACGTGAATGACGAGCGGATCAGCGCCGCGGCCTGCTCGTTTACGGTCGAGATCAGTCGGGCCCAAAGGACATCGAGCGTAATCTGGTCGATAGACATGCTGGAAACTCCGAGGCGGCAGTCAGCCCTTGCTCTCGAGATCGACGCTGAGTGTTCCCACCTCGTCGACGGAGATGAAACCTGGCCCATTGATCACGACGGTAGATTCGCGTTCTTCAATGACTGCGGGCCCGGACAGTTTCGCTCCCGCGCTGACCTTGTAGCGATCGTAGACGGGGACCTCCCCAAAGCGCCGCGCGTCGGCCAGATAGATCTGGCGCGTGCCTTTCAGTGCCGTCTTGGCATCCGTTCCCAACGCTGGAAGCTTGGGCAGCCTCAGTTCGGGGCGAGGTCCGAGCGCCACCAAACGCCAGGACACCGTATCCACCGATGCGTTCGGCACAGTGTGGCCGTAGAGATTGCGATAGTGCTCCTCGAAGCTCTGACGAAGCGTCGGAATGCTCGCGGAGGCAAGCTTCCCTCCCGCGAACGGCACGCGGATTTCGTACCCTTGTTTACGGTAGCGCATGTCGGCAAAGCGGCGGAATGTGATCTTGTCGGCAGGTACGGTACGGCTGAGAATTCCGCGCGCCTCCGCCTCCATCTGCTCATAGAGCGTGTTGACTGCATCCAGATCGAGGCTATCGAGCGGACCGGGCAACGAACGCACGAAGTCGAACGCGAGCGGCGCCGTGAGCAGGCCGATGGCCGACAGGACACCAGCGGCAACCGGGTAGAGCACCTTCGGGCTCCGCAGGATTCGTGCAACGCCATAGGCATGAACGGGCCCTGCGCCGCCAAAGGCGAAAATAGGGAATTTCTGGACGTCCTTGCCGCGTTCGATGGCATGAATGCGTGCCGCAGAAGCCATGCTCTCGTTTGCAAGCTGATGCACGCCCCATGCGGCTTCCGTTGCATCGAGGTTGAGCGGCTTGCCGATCCTCTCCGCCAGAGCGCGCCGCGCCCCGTCGATATCCAACGACATCTTCCCGCCGAGGAAAAACTTCGGGTCGAGATAGCCGAGGACTAGATCGGCGTCCGTCACGGTCGGCTCGGTACCGCCCAGTCCGTAGCTGACGGGGCCTGGCTTCGATCCCGCGCTTCTGGGACCGACCTGCAGGCGGCGAAGGGCATCCACTTGCGCAATCGAGCCGCCGCCTGTTCCGATCTCGATCATCTCGATGGCTGGGATTTTCACCGGCAGGCCGCTGCCTTTCTTGAACTGATACTGCCGGTCGACCTCGAATTCCGGAGTAATGAGCGGCTCGCCATCGGCGATCACGCAAGCTTTGGCGGTTGTGCCTCCCATATCGAATGACAAAAGATTGGGATGGCCGAGAAGGTGACCGAAGTAAGCCGCCGCCTGCGCACCTGCCGCCGGGCCCGATTCAACGAGCCGGATAGGATATCGGCTCGCCGCCTTGATCTCGCAAACGCCCCCGTTGGATTGCATGATGAACAGATCGCTCTCGATTTTCAGCTCATCATGAACGCGTCGGCTCAGCTGATTGAGATAGCGCTCGGCGATACCCTTCACATAGACATTGGCCAGCGTCGTCGACGTGCGATCATACTCGCGGATCTCCGGCACCAGATCCGATGAAATCGTCACCGCGACCGACGGCAGTTCGCGCGCAAGGAGCTCGGCGACGCGCTGCTCATGTGCCGGGTGTAGGTATGAGTGAATAAGACAAACTCCGACCGCTTCGATCTTCTCCGTCTTGAGCTTGTCGATGATGGCGAGGATATCGGCATCATTGGGTGTCTTCCGCACGCTGCCGTCGGCCAGAACCCGCTCATCCAGCTCGAAGCGCAAATGGCGGGCCGCCAGCGGTCGCGGACGCTCCATCCGAAGATCATACATGTCGTAGCGATGCTCGCGCGCGATCTCGATGGCATCGCGGAAGCCGCGCGTGGTTATGAGAGCCGTGCGCGCGCCTTTGCGTTCGATGAGCGCGTTGGTGAACAAGGTTGTGGCGTGTGCAGCGTAGGAGATGTCGCCCGGTGGCACGCCTGAAGAAACCAATGTCTGGGAGATCCCGGCGACGACAGCCTCGTCAGGCCTATCAGGGGTCGTCAGGACTTTGCCGATTTCGAAAGTGCATCCGTCCTCGGACAGGATCACGATATCCGTGAATGTACCGCCGATGTCCGAACCAACGCGGCTGACCATCCGAGGGGCTCTCCGTCGTCTTGCATTCATTTTTCGTAAGCTACGCTTTCATATTTTGAAATGTCAACTCGCATGAGATAGCCTACGAGGAGCGATGGGCTGCACGCACGTAGAGCCATCCCAGGAACCGATATCGATAGTCGGAATATGCCCATGAGCCACAGCCCGGCCAAAAGAGAGGCGAAGGATATTGGGAGTTCGCTGCCGCTCTGGCGCGCAGTCGGCGTGATAGAGCTCGTTGCTTTGTCCAGCGGTGGGCTGACTGCCTCCCAAGTCGCTCACCACATGAACCTGCCACTCGTGACGGCTTACCGGCTGCTACAACGGCTCGGTGAACTCGGCATCCTCGAAGGCGAAGGCCGCGGCGCAAAATACATCGTGGGAGCGCGCCTTGGGCGCATCGCGCAAACGATCGTCGGCAGTGGATCCATTGTCGACAAGGCGCGACCAATCGCACAAGAGATCGCGGATGAGTTCGGCATGGTCGCCTATATCGCAGGTCTATTCGAATTCGAGGCTTATATTCTGGCGGTGCTGTCGCCGCGCACCGCTAAGGCCCCGCCTGTGCATCCTGGTCGCTACTTCAAGATTCACGCTTCGGCAGGCGGAAAGGCTCTGCTCGCCTATCAGCCAGCCTGGATACTCCGCCAGCTCCTGGCCAAGCCGCTCGAGCGATTTACGGCGCGGACCATTACGGATCCGGCAGCTTTCGTCGCGCATTTGAACGAGATCCGACGCTTGGGCTACGCGCTGTCCGCAGGGGAGAGCGAAACAGGTTTGTGGGGCATCGCCTGTCCTGTTCACGAAGGAAGTGGGGCCGTCTCGTACTCCGTCGGCTTGATTGCCTACGAGAAGGCAATTGACGACACCACCGCGTTCGCGAAGCGTGCTGCCAGGCGGCTAAAGCGTGCTGCTGCCGAAATCGCAAATGTTGTTACCGACACCCCCATCCTGCTCGACAAACGCATGCTGAGGGCCCCACAGGAGACCATATCCGGCGGGTGATGGTTAGACGCGAAGCGGCGCAAATCATTGCTCAGAAGAGCAAATACGGATCATCGGCAGAAAAGAAGCGTTGGAGCAGGCGGTTAAGACCGCCGCAGCGCCCGGGCCAGAGGTTCGCGGTTATATTCCGAAGTGGCGCCCCGTAGGGGAATCGAACCCCTGTTTTCAACGTGAGAGGCTGACGTCCTAACCGCTAGACGAACGGGGCAGCGCTCGCCGCACCGTATAGGGGACGCTTGACCCGCAATCAAGACCGTTCTGGCAAGGATGTAGACCGCGGCTTGCGGGACGATCCCGGCGCAACCCGCTATAAGTTCGGCCCGAAAGCCAAGCCGGCGCCGAGAGTTGATCGACGCGACCGGCGGATCGAGTGGAGAAGAAGCACTTTGCCGGTTGGAGTTGCCATAGAGGAGCGTGGCGGAAGGCCCGTGCCAGTGCTCGCGCCGACGGGGCGCCCGATTGCCGATATCGTTGTGGCCGTGCACGAGGGCACGATCGACCAGGGGCTCGCGGCGTTGGCCATCGAGGGGCTGGACCGTACGACGCTGGAGCCCATCCTCGTCTTCTGTGCAGAGATCAAGTGCGAAGGGGCCGAGGCCACCTGTCCCGGCTGCAAGCGCCGAACGGAAGCGGACGGGATCGCTTCGCTCGATGCGCTCGCGCGGCGCCACCGTGAGATCGTCATCGGAGACGGCGAGCTGAAGATTGAAGGACCGGGCGAGCAGGTTGGTGAGGCGCCGTCGCTCGAGGCGCTGGCCCGCGACTGGGCAGGCGAAAGCTACTGGTTCTGGGCCCGGCGCGTCATCCGCAAGCTGAGGCACGGCATTCGCCGGGCCCACATCAAGGGATCGGCTTTCGCAGGCGGGGAGGCCCCCGCCGTGCTGCTCATGGAGCCTCAGCTCGCCGAGAACATCGGCATGGTGGCGCGTGCCATGGCTAATACCGGCCTCGACGAGCTCCGCCTGATCGCGCCGCGAGACGGCTGGCCGAACGAGAAGGCGCGGATCGCCGCGTCGGGGGCCAACTATGTCGTGGACGACGGCGCGGCGCACGGCACGCTCGCGGAGGCGATCGGCGATCTCAATTGGGTGGCGGCGACAACGGCACGTCAGCGCGACTTGAGGAAGCCGGTGCTGACGCCGGAACAGCTCGTCGCCGAGATGCGGCGGCGAATCGCGGAGGGGCAGCGCTGCGGCATCCTGTTCGGCCGCGAGCGCAATGGTCTCGAGACGGACGAGGTGGCGGTCTGCGATGCAGTCGTGATGATTCCCGTGAACGCCCGCTTTGCCTCTCTCAACCTGGCCCAGGCGGTGTTGCTCGTCGGCTATGAGTGGATGCGCCAGCACGAGCGCGCGAGCCTCGGACGGGTGACGACTTACGAGACACCCCTTGCGACGGGTCTCAATGTCGGTGAGAGCCGGCCTGCTACCAAGGACGAGATGCTGGGGCTCTACGAGCATCTCGAACGAGAGCTTGAACGGCTTGGATTTTTCAATCCGCCGGAAAAGAGACAGACAATGGTGCGTAACATCAGATCGATGCTTGCCCGGATGGACGCGACCGAGCAAGAAGTGCGCACGCTGAGGGGTATTGTAGCCGCTTTGGCACAGGGCAAAGGACGAGCGCGAAAGACGCCATAAGTTTGCCCAACTTGCAGCCGAGCGATGCGCTTCGCTAGGGGCTGATCCCGGCGGCTGCGCCGTCCGGGAGTATTGTTGGCGCAGCTGCGCCCTGGAACGAGCGCGCGCGCACGTACTGCGGCTATGAGGGGCTGAGGTGATGAGAATGGCTTCGACGACGTTGAAAGGCGCACTTGCCGGCCTGATCGCGCTTGCGGGGCTGATGGCCAGCGCCGAGGCCCAGACGCAGGGGAAGCTCAGCGACAAGTCCGTCCACACACTCATGGATTATGCCTGGCAGATCCTGCCCAGCAAATTCTCCACCCCCGATGGCAAAGTCATCGAGGTGGACAAGAAGAAGCGCGAAGGGAACATCGTTCCCGTCGAGAACGGACGCGATATCATCCGTGTGGGCTACGCCTCCGCCCAGGCCCAGGTGTGCGAGCTGTGGGAAGAGCAGCAGGCGAACTACGACACGCTGATGCGCCGCGAGTTGCAGAAGAAGAAGTGGACCGACCAACAGCTTCTCTACATCACGACCCTGCACCGCATGACCATTCATGCCGTCGCGGGCAAGCTCAAGGTCGAGGAGAAGGACGGCGAGCTCAAGGTCATCCTCGAGCCGATCAAGCCCGGCGAGGGCAAATGCACGGACGAGCAGAAGGCGAAGATCCGCGAGACCATCCTCGCCTACGTGAACCTGGACGCGCCGTCCGATAAGGAAGCGGCGGCAGGGCAGAAGGCGCCGCCCGCCGCCGCGCCGAAGAAGAAGTGATCGCGCGCTAGTCTCTCAGCAGATCGTTGATGCTCGTCTTGGAGCGTGTCTGCGCGTCCACCGTCTTCACGATCACCGCGCAGTAGAGGCCAGGGCCGATCATGCCGTTCGGCAGCGGCAGGCCTGGGAGCGTGCCCGGCACCACGACCGAGTAGGGTGGTACCTTGCCGATATGGATCTGGCCGGTGCTGCGGTCCACGATCTTGGTCGTTGCGGAGATGAAGACGCCCATCGAGAGCACCGAGCCCTCGCCGACGATTACGCCTTCGACCACCTCCGAGCGCGCGCCGATGAAGCAGTTATCCTCGATGATGACCGGGTTCGCCTGGAGCGGCTCGAGCACGCCGCCGATGCCGACGCCGCCCGAGAGATGAACATCCCGCCCGATCTGGGCGCACGAGCCGACGGTCGCCCAGGTATCGACCATAGTGCGCTCACCCACATAGGCGCCGAGATTGACGAACGACGGCATCAGCACGACGCCCGGGGCGACATAGGCGCCACGGCGGACGACGGCACCGGGAACGGCGCGAAACGCGGCCTTCTTGAAATCGTCCGGGCCCATGCCGGCAAACTTGGAGGGCACCTTGTCCCACCAGCTCGCCCCGCCGGGCGCGCCGGAGATCATGCCCATATCATTCAGGCGGAACGACAGCAGGACGGCCTTCTTCAGCCACTGATTGACCACCCACTCTTCGCCCTTCTTCTCGGCGGTCCGTGCGGCGCCCTTGTCCAGCATGTCGAGCGCGGCCTCGACGGCCTCACGGACCGCGCCCTTGGTCTCAGCGTTGATGCCATCGCGTGCCTCCCAGGCCGCATCGATCGTGGATGGCAGGTCGGCAGTCGGCATGGTGGGCGCTCCTCGCAAAGCCGCAGGTGGGGTCGGCCGCTTTTGGCGCGGGCCGGCGCCCCGTGTCAATTGCCGGACTTTCAGTCGGCTTTGCGGTGTTCCCGAGGGAAAGCCAGGCCGGTGCAGAAATCGTGGCGGGTTCTGCGCAAAAGCCATTACAGTGCGTCGCGAATTCGTTTACTGATGGATTCGTCAATAGTCCCGTTTGCCAATCCCCGGAGGGAACTGAAATGGCAGCGAAGAAGAGCGAGAGCACCGGCAGCAAGGCGGCCGCAGCAGCGGCCAAGGTTCTGAAGGACCCGAAGGCCAGCAAGGACGCCAAGACGGCGGCAGCCTCTACCCTCACTCAAAGCAGGAGCACGGAAGTCACGAGCGCGAAGGCGGCGAGCGCGGCGGCCAAGGTTCTGAAGGATCCCAAGGCCAGCAAGGAAGCCAAGACGGCGGCGGCGTCGGCGCTGACGCAGCGCCCGGGCAAGAAGTAGACGTACGCGCTCTGCGGCGACAATCGCGACGGGAAGGCCGCCGGGGTGCTCGGCGGCCTTTCTCAATTTTGTTTGGTGCTGCGCCGCGTGCAATCGATCGACAGTATTGCGCTGCCGGAAGACTGCTCGGACTTGAACGCACGGCGGCGGATTGCGATGTTTGATCCAAATCAAGAACTATGTCAGCATTGCTGACCAATGCGTTCCCCGCCCTTGGGGCGATGCGCCGATGCTCCCACCCGCGCCGTCCTGCGCAGGTTGGGTCGAGGCCGCTGCCGGAGAGGTGATCTCAGATGGTCAAGAGCAGCCCCACGCTCGACGATAAATTCGATCTCAACGATACCCATCAGCTCCTGACGGGCGCTCAGGCGATCGTCCGTCTCGTCATGATGCAACAGGCCCGCGACAAGCAAGCGGGGCTCAATACCGGTGGATACGTCAGCGGCTATCGTGGCTCGCCCATTGCGGGGCTCGAAGGTGCAATGCTGCGCACGCGCAAGCTGCTCGCCAAGCACAACGTCGTCTTCAACGCCGGCCTGAACGAGGACATCGCCGCGACGGCCATCTGGGGCACGCAGCAGGCCGAGATGCGTGGTGACGGCAAGTACGACGGCGTCTTCGGCGTCTGGTACGGCAAGGGTCCCGGCGTGGACCGCACCGGTGACGTCTTCCGCCACGCGAACCATGCGGGCACTTCGAAGCACGGTGGCGTGCTCGCGCTGCTCGGCGACGACCATACGTGTGAAAGCTCGACGTCGGCGCACCAGTCCGAGTTCGCGATGCTCGATGCCATGATTCCGGTGCTCAATCCGGCGGGTGTGCAGGAGATCCTGGATTACGGCATTCTCGGTATCGCGCTCTCGCGCTTCGCGGGCGTGTGGGTCGGCATCAAGTGCGTCAAGGACAACATCGAGTCCACCGCGACGGTGGATGGTCGCCTTGATCGCGTGCAGGTAAAGCTCCCGGACGACTTCATCATGCCGCCGGGCGGTCTCAATATCCGCGTCGGCGATCAGGCCCTCGACAAGGAAGCGCGCCTCCACGACTACAAGCGCGGTGCCATCCTTGCGTTCGCCCGCGCCAACAAGCTCGACCGCATCGTTACGAGTGGCGGTCCTGATGCCAGGATCGGCATCATCACGACCGGCAAGAGCTATCTCGATGTCCGTGCGGCGATGGAAGAGCTCGGTATCGACGAGATCAAGGCGAACCAGTTCGGCCTGCGTCTTTACAAGGTCGGCATGCCCTGGCCGC
>CAUJKI010000662.1 GCA_963205015.1 Pseudomonadota bacterium | reverse complement strand
GCGACGAGGGATTTCAGCCGCTCGGTCTCCTGGCGGTTCTCGCGCTGGCGCTGCGACTGCACGCGCTGCATGACGAAGATGCGGACCGCCAGTAGCGCGATCGCCACCACCAGCGAGGCGATGACGGTCAGAGGCAGAGCGCCGAAGTCGATGGCGCGCATGAGCCTGTCCTCCTGATTGTGCGGCACATCCCGGGATCGGCGCCGCGTCCCTCAGTGCCCGCTCTCGAAAACGCGGAAGATGCCCGAAGCCGTGACGAGCAGCGCGCCATTGGCGCTCGCCTCGCCGTCGACGAAGGCGAGGGTGCGGGCGAGTCGTCGCATGGCCACACGGCCCTCGATCCATGATCCCGGTTGCGCTGAAGCGAGAAATCGGCTGTCGAAGCCGATCGTTGCAGTGGGACGCTTGGCCGAGCTCGCCGCGAAGTGGCCCATGACGGTGTCGAGGAAGCCGAGAAGGGCGCCGCCGTGGAGGACGTTATTGGGGTTCCTGTGACGTGCGTCGCTCTGGAAACCGTACTCGTATCCGCCCTCGCCGATCCGGCGCAGGTAGTACGGCCCGTTGTTCTGCATGAACCCGTCGTTGGGCAGCATCAGTTTATAGCCGGGCGGGATTTGGGGAGGTGCTTCCTGAGACATGCGGAGTACCGATCACGACCTTTTCAACGTTCGCCTCGATTCGCACCTTGTCGCCGATCGGAAGCCCTGTCCACCGCGCGATAGCGCCATTTGCGCGATCTTTCTGGGACGGATGTCCACAGTGATCGGCGTTGATCTCGCACTATCCAGAGCTTTTCCCTCTGCGTGCATTGCGGCGTGCCGTTGTCGCGCAGAGAGGGCGATCATACCTTTCCGATAGCTGGGAGAGGAGCACGCTCATGACGATCATTCGCGCGACGCGCACGTTCGCCACTGGCCTCGGCGTCACCATGGCGCTGATTGGTGCGTTCGGCACTCTCGCGGCAGGCACCAGTCCCGCTGCAGCCCAATCGCTGGCCGGCTCGTGGGCCGGCGGCGGCACCATTACCTATCCGTCCGGAGAGAAGGAGCGCGCACGTTGCCGCGCGACGTTCCGCAATTCCGGTGGCGGCGGCGTTGCCATGCACGCAGTTTGCGCCACGGCTTCGGCGCGTGTCGTCCAGAACGCAGCGCTCGCTCACCTGACGGGCGGCACGTATGCAGGCGACTTCTATAATACCGAGTACGGCATTCAGGGATCGATCCGCATCAGGCTGCACAGCGCCAACAAGCTCAGCGCCTCGCTCAACGGCGGCGGGGGCAGTGCTCAGTTCAGCCTCAATCGTTAAAGGTTACGCTTATCCACATGTGCCGCGCGCAGGCCACATAATGGCGCCAATTAAGGGTGAGTTTTGTTAACCAGCAGCTGCGATGTTCACAGCGAACAAGGTTGCTGATAGGTTGAGAGCCGTGTCGAGTTCTGTCGTGTCGGTGGGTCCCATGGTGCGTAGCGTTGCTTCGAATGCCGGCGACGGTGAAACAGTCTCGTTTGCCGAGCGGTTCACCGCCTCTGAGCAGTTCGATCGGATTTTCAAGGATGGCATGGCGCTCGTCGAGCGCACCGCCGCCTACCTCGACGGCGCGGGCCGTCAGGAAGCGAAGGCCCTCTCGGCATCCCTCAACGTCGTTTATGCGACCGAGAGCATGCGTCTGACGACGCGGCTGCTCGAGCTTGCCTCGTGGCTGCTGATGCGCCGCGCGCTCAAGCTCGGCGAGATCACGGCCGAGGAAGCACACGTCAAGCGCCGCCGCATCCGGCTCGGCGTTGCACGGCCCCAGCATGTGAAGGACTATGGCGGATTGCCGCGGACGATCCGCGCGCTCATCGAGGAAAGTTTCGCCTTGCAGGACCGTGTCGTGCGGATCGACCGGGCGCTCGAAGCAGCACGGATGGCGCGTTTCGAGACGCTGGAAAGTCCTGTCAGCCAGCAGATTGCCTCCATCGAGGCAGCCTTCGGCGATACCGCCCGGCCGCACTGACCGGCCGCTTGCCAATCCGGCCTTCAGCGTCCTCTTGTCTGTCGGCGGCGTGCATGGCACGTCTGCCGGCGAGACTTCAACCGACGCGCGGGGCCGTGCCGTGACCACCATCCGCTATCTCTCGACGGCCGATGTGGTGTCGCTCATCGAGCCTGGTGCCGTCCTCGCTACTTTGGCTGAGGGCTTCAAGGCACTGAGTGCCGGGGAGGTGCAGGCGCCGCCGCGGCCGAAGGTTGACGTGCCGGGTCAGGGCTTCGCCCTCGCCATGCTGGCATGGATGCCGGGCCGGCACATTGCGCTCAAGGCCGTGAACGTCTTCGAGGGTAATCACAGCCACCACCTGCCGAGTCACATGGGGCTTATCAGCCTCTTCGACCGCAAGACCGGCGCGCCGCTTGCGGTCATGGATGCGGCGGCCATCACGGGCATCCGCACGGCGGGTGGTGCCGTTCTTTCCATTGATGCGCTCGCACGCAGGGATGCGCGGGTCGCGACGGTCGTCGGCGGAGGCGTTCAGGCCCGGGAGCATGTCCGCCTGCTCGCAACGTTGCGCAATATTGCTGAAATTCGCGTCGTCGCGCGTCGGCAGGATGCCGCCAAGGCGATCGCCGAGCTGAGCCCGCTGGCGAAGACGACGAATGATCTCGAAGCCGCTGTGCGCAACGCCGATATCGTGTGCCTCACGACATCATCGACGACGCCGGTCATCGAGGACGCCTGGATAAGGCCGGGCACGCACGTCACGTCCGTGGGCTTTGCTCCGCCAGGGAGCGAGGTGCCGTCCGCGCTCATCGATCGCGCGCGCATCTGTGTCGAGACGCGCAATGCGTTCAGCCCGGCGCCGGTCGGGTGCGCGGAGCTTGCCGGACGCGATCCGGGCTCGGCGGTGGAGCTCGGCGAAGTGCTCGCCGGCAAGAAGTCGGGTCGTACGAGCGACACGGAAGTGACGCTCTACAAGTCCATGGGCAATGCCATGGAGGACATGGTCGTCGCCAATCTCGTGTATGAGACGGCGCTGTCGCTCGGCGTCGGCGTGGAACTCGCGCGCTAGGAGTCGCTTCGCGGGCGAGGCCTGGCCCTCGCGCTCCATCGAGAAGGACACCCTCTCGAGCCCCCCGACTTTTGTAACTTGATCGCTTGGTGTGAGCGCCCACGTCCCCCTCGCCCCATTGTCTCCAATGGGGAGAGGGTCGGGTGAGGGGCGGCGGCATACGCCAACGTCGCGCAAGATCCCGCCTCATCCTAACCTTCTCCCCGTAAGAACGGGGAGAAGGGATCTGTTGTGCTCGCGGCTTGCGTCCAGTCCGTGAAACGGGGAAGGGACGGGTGCAGGGGGCATGCCGGAGACATGCCTCTGGCCCCTCTGGCATGATGGCCCTGCTCGCGCCGAAGGCGCGACACTGGTTCGACGTTGCCGGAATAGAAACGGGCCCGGATTGCTCCGGGCCCGCCGTCTATTCAGATGTCGAGCGGCGCGCCGGTTCAGGCAACGGCCTTGATCACGGCTGCGATCTTGTCGCGGATTTCGCCGATCTGGCTCTCCGACACGATCAGCGGCGGCGAGGGCGCAATCGTGTCGCCGGTAACGCGGACGTAGAGGTCGTGGTCGGCGTACATGCGCTCGATGGCCTCGTAGCCGCGCAGGCCGGGCTTGCCGGGAACGGGATCGAGATCGATAGCTGCGAGGAGGCCGCATGAGCGGATGTCGGCGACGTTGGGCAGGCCCTTCAGGCTGTGCATGGCGTCGGCGAACACGGGCTCGAGGGCCTTGGCGCGCTCGAACAGGCCTTCGTCCCTGTAGAGCTTGAGTGTTGCGAGCCCGGCGGCCACGGCGAGCGGATGCCCTGAGTACGTGTAGCCATGGAACAGCTCGGGCAGGTGCTCGGCACCCGACATATGCGTCTCGTACACGCCTTTGCGCACGAACACGCCCGACATGGGTACGGCGCCGTTGGTCACACCCTTTGCGAAGGTGATCATGTCCGGCACGACGCCGTAGCGATCCGAGGCGAAGTTATGTCCGAGGCGGCCGAAGCCGGTGATGACCTCGTCGAGAATGAGCAGGATGCCGTGCTGCTCCGTGATCTGGCGCAGCTTCTCGAGGTAGCCCTTGGGCGGCGGCAGGCAGCCCGTCGAGCCCGCGACCGGCTCGACGATGACCGCGGCGATCGTCGAGGCATCATGGAGGCCGATCATGCGGGTGAGCTCGTCGAGCGTCTCCGTACCCCACTCGGGCTCGCCCTTCGTGAAGGCCTGCTTCGCACGGTTGTACGTCGTCGGGAGATGATCGACGCCCGCGAGCATGTTGCCGAACATCTTGCGGTTGGCGACCATGCCGCCGACCGAGATGCCGCCGAAGCCGACGCCGTGATAGCCGCGCTCGCGGCCGATGAAGCGCGTGCGGCTGCCTTCGCCGCGCGAGCGATGATAGGCGAGCGCCACTTTCAGCGCGGTGTCGACGGCTTCACTGCCCGAGTTGGCGTAGAGCACGTAATCGAGATCGCCCGGCGCCATCAGCGTGAGCTGAGAGGAGAGCTGGAACTGCTGCGGATGGCCGTACTGGAAGGGTGGCGCGTAGTCGAGGGTGGCGGCGGCGTCCTGGATCGCTTTGGTGATCGGCGCACGGCCATGGCCAGCGTTGACGCAGAAGAGCCCTGCGGAACCATCGATAACCTTGCGGCCGTCAGGCGTGATGAAGTGCATGTCCTTGGCGCCGGCGAAAAGGCGCGGCTTCTTCTTGAATGCCCGGTTGGGCGTGAAGGGCATCCAATAGGGCTCGAGCTCATTGGGCTTCATGTCGAGCGGGGCCATGGCATTCTCCTGGCTGGATAGGCTCACGATTTGGAAAGATTAGTTTCGCGGGACGATATCAGGGAGCTTGAATATTTGAAAGGTGTGCGGTGCTTGCCGCGACATTGCTCCCCTGCAATAAGGGACGCCGCTTCGCCCTACGCTGCGACGCAACAACGCAACTGGCCCCGACCCACCGAGATCGCTCTACCATGGCTGCCTTTGTTCTCGTGCTCATCGGACCGCCGGGAGGAGGCGCGCCGCTCGACGAAGCCGCCGGGTTGGCGGCGCGCGAAGTCGGCGCCGTGGGCGCGCCGTTCTGGCTGTCGCCGGGAGAAGCCTGCGAGCTGGCGTTCGAAGCGCGAGATCTGACGTCTGCGCGGGCGGTGCGGGATGAGGTTGCGGCGCGTGTCGGTCTGCACCCGATCGATGTATGCGTGGTGCCGGCGGCGGGGCGGCGCAAGGGATTGCTCATTGCCGACATGGACTCGACGATCATTCAGCAGGAGTGCATCGACGAGATGGCCGATATGCTCGGCCTCAAGCCGCGGATCGCCGCCATCACCGAGCGCGCCATGCGCGGCGAATTACCTTTCGAGGCGGCGCTGCGCGAACGTCTCGGGCTGCTCGCCGGCCTTGAGCTGAGCGCCCTGCAGCGCGTTTTCGACGAGCGCATCTCACTCATGCCGGGTGCGCGCACGCTCGTCGCGACCATGCGCGCGGCGGAGGCTCTCACGGCGCTCGTCTCGGGCGGCTTCAGCTTCTTCACCTCGCGCGTAGCGGCTGCCGTCGGGTTCGACGTCAATCGCGCGAATGAGCTCGAGATCGTCGATGGCCGGCTCACGGGTGGCGTCGTCGGCCCCATTCTCGGGCGTGAGGCGAAGCTCGAGGCGCTTCTCCACTACCGCGCCGAGCGGGGCCTTGCTATCGACGCGACCCTGGCGGTCGGCGATGGGGCTAACGACCTTGCGATGATCGGGGCGGCAGGCCTCGGCGTCGCCTATCGCGCCAAGCCCGTGGTGGCCGCCGACGCCGATGCCGGGATCACGCACGGCGACCTCACCGCCCTGCTGTTCCTGCAGGGCTATCGGCGGGCGGATTTCGTGGTTCCAGCTGAGTGAGGCCCGGCCTTACTGGAAGCAGTTGCCCCGTTCCGCGCCCTTGAGAATGATCTGCAGTCCGGTCAATCCCCCCGGGACCGTGAACGGCTTCTGGCCCTCCGTGCAGGCATTGAGCACAGTCGGTGCCTCGAAGATGAGCCGCAGGTAATTGGCCTTCGGATCGGCCGGCTTGGTCGGCAGGGCCTCGGCGCGGAACTTGCCTACGACCTTGTCGCCGCACTTCATGGTGCAGTTGAAGGCGAGGGCTTCGCCCGAGCAGGGCGCGGAGACGTCATTGGGGATCGGGCCGCTCTGGTCCTTCGCGAGGATCCCGATGCGCATCCGCGTCTCCGGGATCGGCTTGCCCTCGACCTTGTATTGCAGCGGCTGCAGGTCGACTCGGTTGATGATCGCTGCGGCGGGGTCCTTCTCGACGCCCGTCTCTTCCTCGACCGTGTAGACAAAGCATGTCCCCGGCGCGGCCTCGGCCTTCGGCAGGTCATCAGCCGCGTGCAGGCTTGTCGTAATGAGCATCGGGGTGAGGACGGACATCAAATAGCGGCTCAACTTCGGCTCTCCGGGCGGCGGGGGTACGGTATACAGTGCAGCCTCGCGGCATCTGCAATCAAGCATGATCGTGCCCGCGGCCGAACAAAAGACGATGACGCCCTGATATTTCTCGTGAGAATTTGTTCGGAGGCGACGCGTCGCCTGCGGCGATCCTGCTCAGCGAGCGGAATGGCCGGGCCTTCCGTCTGAGAGTTGGGAGATTTTTGCCGACGCGCTCAGCGTGCCGTTCGGAGCCTGCGCCAGAGCCAGATGGTGAGCCCGAGGCCGATCATGCCGCCTATGGGCCCGATGCCGAAGAAGGCGACCATGGCGCGCTCGCCCTCGAAGTCGCTGAGGCCGAAAGCGCTGCCGAGAATGAGCGTGCCGAAGGCAGCGACGAGCCATCCGACGACCAGTCCGGCGAGTGCGGCAAGGATGGCCAGAACGTAGATCATGCGCGCCCTGGGTCTGGCCTCGCTTCGGACCCCCGGTGAGGTCCGTGGGACCTCAGGCCTGCCCCTCGGTCTCGAACATGGTGGAGGCGAGAGCCTCGCGGCTGTCCTTGCCCGCCCAGACGACGAACTGGAAGGCCTGATAGTAGCGCTCGCAGGCCTCGAGCGCTGCGCGCAGCAGCGCCTCGCATTGGCTCTGAGTGGCGACGGCGCCGTTGAGCATGAGCCCCTGGCGGAACATGATGAGCCCCTCGCGCGTCCAGATGTCGAAGTGGCCGAGCCAGAGCTGTTCGTTGATCTGGGCGACCAGGCGATAGACTTCGGAGAGGCGGTTGTCGGGCACCTTGAAATCGAACGCACAGGCGATATGCAACGATTCCAGGTCCTCCCGCCAGTTGAGCGAGAGCTGATAGTCCGTCCAGTTCCCGGCGACGACCAGCGTCAGCTCGTCCTCGTGCGTCCGGTCGCAGGCCCAATCGTGTGCGCCGGCGACCTGTTCGATCAGATCGACCGGGTTTCTGGCACGCGTGAAGCCCGTCTCTGCCATGGTCATGCAGTTTCCTCGTTTGGCGCGTCGCCCCCTGAACGCGCAGGCGCGCACGGCGAACCGTGCGCAGGACGGAGCTAATCGAAGCCGCCCCGTGCCCGCAAGGCGCCCTCCGCCTTCTCCACGATCAAAGTAAACGAGGGTGGCAAAATGAAGGGCGAAGGCCCCTCTGCGCACGGAGTTCGTGGAGAAACTGTGGGCGCACGCAGAAAGCAGGGGAATGTGGCGGGGGCGGACTGGCCGGTCCCGCGCGTGCGATTCCGCGCGCGCTCAGTTCCTATCAGGCGGTAGGCGTGCCTCGAGCGCGGCGATGCGGGCAGCGAGTGCATCGTTCTCCTCGCGGGCCTTCTGCGCCATGGCTTTCACGGCCTCGAACTCCTCGCGCGAGACGAGATCCATCTCGCGCACGATCCGCTCGCCTTGTGCTTTGAAGAGGTTGACGGCCTCGCGCTGGACGCCCTGAGCGGCGCCCGCCGCGTCGGTCATGAGCCGGGCCAGCTCGTCGAGCAGGCGATTGTTCGTCTGGGTCATGGCAATTCCTCCGCACGTCATTGGCGGCTGCTTGATGCACCTGCTAGCACGTCGTGCCGGTGCCGGCCATCATGCGGCGATCGGACGCCGGCAGGTAAATTTTGGCGCGTTTGTCGGAACGGGCGCCCGTCCCTCGTCTTCAGACCATAGGCTGCGGAAACGGGCGTCGAAAAGGAGATATCCCGATGAAAGTCATGGTCATAGTCAAAGCGAGCCAGGCATCGGAAGCCGGCGAGATGCCGAGCGAGCAGCTTCTCACCGAAATGGGCAACTACAACGAGGCGCTGGTCAAGGCCGGCATCATGCTCGCGGGCGAGGGGCTGCATCCGACCAGCAAGGGCAAGCGCGTGCGTTTCTCCGGCAAGGATCGCATGGTCATCGACGGCCCGTTCGCCGAGACCAAGGAGCAGATCGCCGGCTACTGGCTCTGGAAGGTCAAGGACATGGACGAGGCCGTTGCCTGGCTGAAGAAGTGCCCCAACCCCCACTACGAGGCGTGCGAGGTCGAGATACGCCCCGTGTTCGAAATGGAGGATTTCGGCGAGGCGATGACGCCGGAACTGCGCGCGCAGGAGGAGCGGCTGATGGCGGAAGCGAAAAAGAATGCCGGCGCTTGAGCTGTAAGATTAGGAGCGGCGCGCGAGCCATCGGTCGAGCAGGACCATGACCTCGCCTGCGCCAATGAAACCCACGGCGATCACGGCCGCCGTCAGGATCACCGTCGGCCAGCCGTTCGCTGCGACATCGATGAACGGGTAGGCATAGATCCCTTCGATGTGGCCGCGCGCCAGGGCGTAGATGAGATATGCGAGCGGATAGAGTGCCCAGTCCAAAGGATCGCGCCACGTCAGCGTCCCCTTGGGCGCATAGATGAACCAGAAGACGAGCGCGAGGACCGGAGTTGCCTTGTGGAGCAGGAGGTCTGCCGTGGCCGTTGTACCCGCCAGCGGCCGCGCGTCCTGCAGCAGGAGGGCGAAGACGACGCCGACGAGGACGATGACCGACACTGACCCAGCAAGCAGCCTTGGTGGGATCGCCCTGGTGCCACGCATGGCAATGTTGGCGAATACGACGGCGAGCAGGCCATTGGTGAGGATGGTGAAAAAGCGCACGAGGATCCACGCCGCCTTCCCCGCCGAATTGCCGTTGTTGACGAGGTTGCTCCACTCGAGGCCGATGCCGACGAGGGACAGCAAGCAGAGAAGAGCCGCAAAAACCCGGGCAGGCACGCGATGCTGCTCCTAAAGATCGCGTGCCATGAGGGCCGTATCGAAGCCCTTCCACATGGTGCGCTCCAAAACCTTCCAGCCAAGCTTTTCATAGAAGGGGATTGCGTCGTCCGAATAGAGATACAGGCGTGAAACGCCACGTAGGCGGGCCTGTTCCTCGATCGCGCGAACCAGTGCCGCGCCTGCGCCTTGCCGCCGGTGCTCTGGTGCAACGAACAGTCCCGCGAGCCACGGCGAAACCGCGTGATTGGGGTCGATCTCGGACGGCACGAGCAGGCATGTGCCGAGAGGCACACCGTTCGCTTTGGCGATCAGCGCGACCTGATGTCTCTGGTCAGCCGCAAATGCCTCCAGCGACCTCGTCTCTTCCTCGATGCTCGTATCGAGGACAGAGAACGCTTGCGCACGCCATCGCGCGCACAAGCCCACCTCGGGCGTGCCGGGGTTCACAACGGAGATCTGAATGTTGTGCATGAAATGGAGCGCGCTGCGTTACCTCTGAGGGATGGTGACATGCCATAGCAGGTGTTCGCCGGGAAGAGCGCTGTGCGGCCTGCCGTGTCCAGCAACCGAATTCCGTGCTCTACCAGCAGCGGACACCAGTATTTGTCAGGCCGATGGAGATCCCATGCTTTTGATTGGGGTGAACCGCTCGCCATATACGCGCCGCGTTGCGATTGTTCTGGAGGCTTACGGCGTCCCGTACGAGCAACGTGCACTCTCCGGCTTCGATCACAGGGCCGACGTGCGGGC
>CAUJKI010000661.1 GCA_963205015.1 Pseudomonadota bacterium | reverse complement strand
CAGAATTGCCATCGCGGCTTGCTGGACAAGATTGAGCGCGCCACCCAGGCTCGCATCACACTTGCAGAATTCCTCGACGATGATGCTGTGTTCGATAGCACCCTGCCCCATTCCCTCGTATTGCGCGGGAATGATGACGCCGGGCCATCGCTGATCGCCGATGCTGCCCCAAAGCTCGGGATCCCAGCGCGAGGCTCTGCTCCGCTCCTCAGCACTCGGCTCTACCTTGGCCTCGACGAAAGAGCGGACTGCAGATCTGAGCTCTTTCTGGGGCGAACTGTACGAAAAGTCCATCGATCCACACCGCGAGCAATAACAATTCACCTCGGGCGATTGATCGGCGCGCAAAACATCATTCTCGACGCCGATCTTTTGTGCACGAGTGCGCTAACGCAGCGACACGGCCCCTTCCTTGAGCAGTCTTGACCACCTTGCTGCGTCATCCTTGATGAATGCCGCATACTGCTGCGGCGTCTTGCTTATGAGATGAACTGCCAGCGACGACATCCTGTCCTTCAGCTCATCCTTGGCAGCCATCTTGGCGGCGGCATCGGCAAGCCGATCGACGATCGGCTGCGGCGTTCCCTTCGGTGCGAACAGGCCGAACCAACCGGTCACCGCATACGACTCGAAGCCCTTGTGCTCGGCAATCGTCGGAAGATCCGGAAGCACGCTCGACCGCGTGGCGGAAGTTACCGCCAGCCCCTTCACGTTCCCGGACTTGAGCAGAGCCGTCCCCGGCAGAATATTATTGAAATAGATCTGGATTGTTCCGGCCAGGAGATCTTTTTCGGCCGTCGGCGGGCTGTTGTAGTGAATTTGAGCGATCTTGATGTCGGCGATACTGGAAAAAAGCTCACCGGCGAATTTTTGCACGCTGCCGATGCCGTTGGAGCCAGCGTTCAACTTGCCGGGATTGGCCTTCGCGTAGGCTATCAACTCATCGACCGAATTCGCGGGCACGTTCTTGCTTACGAGCAGCACGTACGCGGCCTCGGCAAACGGCGCGACGGGCACGAAGTCAGTCGCGGGATCGTAGGCTAGGTCCTTGTAGAGGTGGGAATTGATGCAGAAGATACCGTTGTGCCCGAAAAGCAGCGTGTAGCCATCGGGTGTGGCGCGCGCCACCGCGATCGATCCGACGTTGCCACCCGCACCCGGCCTGTTCTCAACGACAATGTTGGTGGAGAGTTCTTCGCCGAGCTTTTGCGCCATTAAGCGCGCGAGGATGTCCGTCGCACCGCCCGCGGCGACCGGAACGATCAAGCGCACCGGCTTGCTCGGATAGGTCTCGGCTCGCGACGACGTATCGAACGCCAGAAGAATGCTGATCGCGAGAAAGGAACAGGCGACAACCGCCATTAGCCTCTTCATTGCGCTCCTCCACATTTAGGTTCTCAAGCCCTTTTGGCCTTTCGTACGCGCCATAATCCTGCATGTCAACTGTTGACACATTGCCGCAACGCAACGTGCCGACGCCGCGAATTCGAGCGCTGCCGGAGTCTTCAAACGGCGGATGGATCCAGATGCGATCTGCGTTACGAACTAGAAGGTCACGGCTGCATCGCTGCCAGAGATAACTACTTCACAGCACCATCTAGCTCTTTCGCATCGACGGCTGCTTCGCGCAGGGCCTTCTCGATCGAGGTGCGACTATTCCTGATGTGAGCGCGCATAGCCTCTTCCGCCTTATCGCCATTCCGGCTCCTTAGAGCCTTGATGATGGCACGGTGCTCATTGAGCGCAGTCTTCGCTCTGCCGACCCTGAGGCTGGAGCGATAGCGATAGAGGCGCAGGAGCGAGTAGAGATCGCCGCACAGAAGATTCGTCAGCTTTCGATTGCCGCTCGCCTCCGCGATCCGGAAATGGAAATCGTGATCTCCGTGCGCCTGGAAGTATCCAACGCCTGCGTTGACATCGGCGGCTTTCGCTTGCTCAGCAAGTAGAGCTTCCAACTCGAGAATTCCGGCAGCGCTGAGCTTCTCGGCGGCCAGTCTGCAGGCCATTCCTTCCAGTGCTTCACGGATGTAGAAGAGTTCGAGCAAATCTTCAGGCGCGAGTGACGTTACGCGGGGACCAATATGGGTCGTGCGCTCGACGAGCTTCTTGCCCTCCAACCGCCCGATCGCTTCGCGCAGGGGGCCGCGGCTGATCCCGAAGCGGCGAGCCAGCATGGCCTCGGAAAGCCGTTCGCCTGCCGCGAGCTCGCCTGAGACGATAGCTGCTTCCAACATATCGAAGGCACGATCTGCAAGTGTGGTGGAAACCAGTTTTTCCATCACAGCTGTCCTCTCCGAGCTGATGCGAATTACTCGCGTGTAGCGGTTCGTCTCGATGTCGTCAATAAAACTGTTGACAGTTGGCAGTTGGCAGCGGTATTGGGCGAACTTGTCGTCTTTAAGCGCATAAACAACAAGTGGACCGTCGACCAACGACGGAAAGGGAGAGTCAGGAGGAGGTATGACGCTCAAGCGAGCGTGCGCCATCGCAGGCGTGGCAGAATCTAGTCTCGGTATCGTTCCCGGTTCCACGGTATTCACACTTCAGGCAGAGGCCGCGGCAGCGGCCCTCGAAGACGCAGGCCTCCACAAGAACGACGTCGACGGGCTGTTCTGTGGCGGTCGATGGGGGCGCAGCCACCTTCTCGAGATCGGCGAGTATCTCGGCATACGACCCACCTACTCGGACGGTACTGTCGTCGGTGGCTCATCGTTTGAGTTCCATCTCGGTCACGCCGCGGCAGCGATGAAGGCTGGCCTCTGCAAAGTCGCGCTGATCCTCTACGGCAGTACGCAACGGTCGCGCCAGGAGCGCACGCTGAACCCACCGGGAAGCGGCTTCGGCTTTCAGTTCGAGACTCCCTTTGGGCTTCCGCTTCCGGTCGGCGTCTATGCGATGGCGGCGAGCCGGCATATGGCGCTGCACGGCACGACACGCGAGCAACTCGCGGAGGTGGCCGTTGCCGCGCGCCAGTGGGCCGCGCTCAATCCCAAGGCCTACAGACGGGATCCGCTTAGCATCGATGAGGTGCTCGCGTCCGAGATGATCTCAGATCCAATCAGTCTCCTCGACTGCTGCCACGAGACTCATGTCTGAGGAGCTGTTGTCTTTGTCAACCAAGAACTCGTTCCAAGTCTCAAGAAGAAGCCAGTTTGGCTGCTCGGGCATGGCGAATGCCAATCTCACAACATCGTCTCGCAGATGCCCGACATAACGTGGTCGCCAGCTTACGACGCCGGCAAGCGAGCGTTCGAGATGGCAGGCGTGAAGCACGACGACATCGACGTGGTCCAGATCTACGACTCATTCACGATTACGGTCTTGCTGACGCTCGAGGCCCTCGGCTTCTGCCCTCGTGGCGAAGGCGGCGCATTCGTAAGCGACGGGAAAACGCGCCCAGGCGGCCGCTTCCCGATGAATACGTCCGGCGGCGGTCTCTCCTACTGCCATCCCGGCATGTTCGGCATCTTCCTCATCATCGAGGCGGTCCGCCAGTTGCGTGGCGAATGCGGCGCACGCCAAGTGCCGGACGCGCGCTTGTCGCTGATCAGCGGCACGGGCGCATTCCTATCGTCCAACTCAACCTGCATCCTCGGCGTGGACTGATCCGGTCATGAACAAGGACAACCCTGAAGTCGACAACGCTCCCTGGTGGGACGCCATCTCGCGCCGTGAGTTGACGTTCCAGTCGTGCATCGATTGCGGCAGGCCCGTCTTCTTTCCGCGATCGCGCTGCCCGCACTGCTTCTCCGATCGTCTGGAATGGCGCAGATCGGCGGGCGAGGGGACCGTCTACGCTTTCACGATCGTAAGACGCGCGCCGCGCGGGTTTCAGGACCGCGTGCCGTATTGCGTCGCGCTTGTCGACGTGAACGAGGGCTTCCGAATGATGAGCAATGTCATCGACTGCAAGCCGGAGGACATTCATGTCGGCATGTCGGTCGCTGTCGACTTCGAGCAGCGGTGCGAAATGCTCCTGCCTGTGTTCAAGCCATCCAGTGCTGGGAGGAATTGAGCCATGGCAGCTGGGGGCAGCGCGGCGAGAGTGGCGAGCGTACCGCATCCGACTGCAGGAAATGCACCGATCCTCGTTGAATTGCAGAGTGTCGCCAAGACTTACGTGTCACGCGATGGCACCGAGGTGGACGCCGTGCGTCCGATCCGCTTCGACATTGGCAACGGCGAGTTTGTGGCTATCGTCGGGCCAAGCGGGTGTGGAAAATCCACGCTGCTGCATATGATTGCTGGCCTCACGCGGCCGACAGCCGGGCAGATTCTGCTTCAAGGCAAGCCTATTCTAGGCACCAGGCATGACATCGGAATCGTTTTCCAGGATCCGGTCCTGCTGCCATGGCGGACTGTTAAAGAGAATGTTCTGCTGCCTGCGGCAGTACGCAAGAGTGTGCTGTCTTCGGCCAGTGCGCGCGCGGCTGAGCTGATCGATCTCGTCGGTCTGTCGGGATTCGAGAACAAATATCCCAGCGAGCTCTCGGGCGGCATGCAGCAGCGTGTCGGCATCGCACGCGCACTTCTTCTCGATCCTTCTCTGCTGCTGCTCGATGAGCCCTTCGGCGCACTCGACTCCATGACGCGCGAACAGATGAACGTTGAGCTTCTGAAGATCTGGAGCGAGTCGCGCAAGACAGTCGTCCTCATCACTCACGACATCAACGAAGCCGTATTTCTCGCTGATCGCGTTCTTGTCATGTCGGCGCGGCCCGGCCGCATCGTGAATGTCCACACAATCACGCTGCCGCGGCCACGCACCGTCTCAATGATCGGATCGCCGGAGTTTGGCGCGCTGTCACAGGCGATAAGGGCGGACCTCTATGCGCCGAGAGGAGATAATTCATGAGCGATATCACAGAAGGAGTGGCAAAGCCGCGACCGGCGCCTACGCCGTCGAATATGGGCCTGTGGCTCGATCGACTGCTCGTTCCGGTCAGCGTGGTCGCGATGGTGATCTTCTGGGAATACTCGGTCACGGCATTCAAAGTCCCTGAATACCTGGTGCCGCCGCCGAGCGCCGTCTTTCGTTCGCTGTCGAATATGTGGAACAGCGGGCTTCTGCTTACGCATGGCGTGATCACGCTGATCGAAGCTGCACTTGGCTTTGTGATCGCTTTCGTCTTCTCGACGATTCTGGCGATTTGCATTGCTGAGTCGCGCCTCTTCGAACGCCTCATCTATCCTTACCTGGCGGCACTCCAATCGATGCCCAAGGTCGCGATCGCACCCCTTGTCATGATCTGGTTCGGCATGGGCATCGAATCCAAGATCGTCCTGTCGGCGCTGCTCTCGTTCTTCCCGATGCTTGTCAATGCAGTCGAAGGACTGAAGTCCGTTGACGACAAGCGTGCGCGCCTTTTTCGATCCCTTGGCGCCAGCCGGTTCCAGACTCTGCGTCTGCTCAAGATTCCCAATGCGCTCCCATTTCTTCTGGTCGGCATCGAGCTGGGCACTATCTACGCAATGCTCGGAGCCATCGTCGCAGAGTTCGTTGGCGCATCCCAAGGTCTTGGCGCCTATCTCTTGTCGATGAACTTCCAGATGGATGCCGCGGGTTCCTTTGCCCTGCTCGCCGTCCTTGCGCTCTACGGCATCCTCATGCAGTTCGCGCTGCGTGCCGTCCGCAACCGATTTCTCTTCTGGTCACGCAGCAACAACCACTCTCAGGGAGCGTAAACGATGAAGATGCCATTTGCGACACTCGTGGGGCTTATCGCCGCCGCCAGTGCGGTGATGAGCGGCACCGCTGATGCGCAATCACTTCGCAAGGTCACGATCAACTACGGTGTGAATCAGTTCGCTCCGAGCACGGCGCCCGTTTTCGCAATACCGAAGGCGATGAAGTTCTGGGAAGAAGAAGGCCTGGACGTAACGATCGAGGGCGGCGCCGGTGGCTCTGCAGCACTGCAGGCGCTGGTTAACAAGTCGTCGGTCATGACCTTCACCGGAACCCCGAACCAGATGCAGCTCCGGCAAGCTGGGGTTCCGCTGATCGCTGTCGCCAGCACTTATCACCGCAACATCTACTATCCCGTCGTCAAGGCGGACGGCCCTATCTCATCCCTGCAGGATTTGAAGGGAAAGACCGTTGGCGTATGCCGCATGGCATCGGCTTGCGTGTACTGGCTCGATGCGGTCCTCGAGGCTGAGGGCATCGATCCTAAAACTGTCGCGAAGGTCGCGCCTGGCGACGGTGCAGCAGCTTGGCACGCTCTGAACAGCGGCGCGATAGCCGGTATGATGTGGTGGGATGCTGCGTATGCGCAGATGGAAACCGTAGGCGCGAAATTCAAGCGCTTCGACAAAATTCCCGTCATGCAGGGTTTGACTTTTATTCAAGGTCTCTTCGTGCACGAGGATCTCATCAAGAGCGATCCGAAGCTGATTACCGGCCTGCTGCGCGGCATCGCAAAAGGCGTTGCCTTCGCGAAGGCCAATCCGGAGGCGGCGGTTCGCATTCACTGGTCCGTCTTCCCCATCAGCAAGCCTGCGAGCTTGTCCGAGGAAAAGGCCATGGCAAACGCTCTGATCGAGCTCAATACGCAGCTCAATAACATGCCTGACGCTGCCAAGAAGGTATTCGGCAAAGTCAGCCTCGATGACGTCAAGGCTGTCACGAAGGTCATGGTCGATCAGAATGTCATCAAGACCTCGT
>CAUJKI010000660.1 GCA_963205015.1 Pseudomonadota bacterium | reverse complement strand
GCCGGCCCCGCAGGACTGAAGTAGAAGCGTCCCGTCAGCGAGGAATGCTCCCATGGAACCTGCTTGTTGCCCGTCGCCTTCATGACGTCGTTGCGTACGGCGATCAGAAGCGAACTCAGATCCTCGCGGGACGACCGCATGTTGCGCACGAGGGCGCCGGCAAAAGGTGAGTTCCTGGCCCCCCCATCAAGGGCGACGTTGCCGGGCTGCGTGGAGAAACTGATCAGCGTGCCGACTCCCGCTTCGATGCTTGCCAGGCCGCGACCGATACCGGCCGAGCGGGTACCCATCGATCGTGCGAGGTTCTTCGCGAGCGGGTTGTCCCGACAGGCATCGAGGAAGAGGATATTGGTCCGCGCGTGGCTTTCCATCGTGCGTTGGATGAGGTCGAGCCGCACCATCTCGAAATCGAGGGCGGCAGCAGCCGAAAGCTCGGCATCGACGGGAACGAGATAATTCTGCCCCTGAACCTGGATGCCGTGTCCGGCATAGAAGAACACGCCGACGTCAGCACCTTGAAGCGCCGCTGCAAACGCCCTGACGGTCCGGTCGAAGGCAGGTTTATCGAGGTCATAGCCTTCGACGATCTCGAAGCCGAAGCCTTTGAGCGCCGCCGCGACATCGCCCGCGTCGTTCCTGGGATTGGCCAGCATCGGCGTGTGCGCATAAGCCGAATTGCCGATCACGAGGGCGACGCGCTTCTGGGCGCTGGCAGTCTCGGCCCAGCAGAATGCGCTGACGACGAGGGCAAGCAATACGTGCAGCAGTAAGCGCATTCCAAAATGCTCCGGTCTTTGAAAATGAAGTGTGCCTCTGCGGCGCACAATCGCTGAAGCACCGCAGCGCCTATCATGCGCGGGCAACAACCCGACAGCAACTACACTTCGCCGCGCTCGAAGCGACGCGAGAAATCCGTCTGGCCGCCGGAGGCGAGGATGCGCGCCTGCTCGATCCAGTTCTCGCGCTCGATCCGCCCCTTGAACTCGAGCTTCGCGTTGACCGTGCTGACGTCGTCGGCCGTCCAGTTCGCGATCTGCTCGTAGGTCGAAACGCCCATGGCATTGAGCTTGCGCTCGATGAGCAGGCCAACGCCGCGAATGCGCTTGAGATCGTCAGGGGCCGCATGCGACGTCGCGGCCATGCTGTCCGGTGCGCGGAAGGCCTCGGAGCGCACCGAGCGCATACCGGAAAGGTCGGCGACGCGCTCGACCGGCGGGCTCTCGGAAATTGTAGGCTCCGGCGCGGGAGCGGGCGTAGCCACGGCGGGCGACGCTGCGGGCACCGGCGGGCCTCCACGCTCATCGAAGGTTCGCGAATAGGCGGTGGCGCCGCCGCGTGCCAGGATCTGCGCCTGCTCGATCCAGTTCTCGCGGCTGATCCGGCCGCTGAAGCCGAGCAGACTTTCGACGCGCGCGACATCGTCCGCGCTCCAGCCTGCGATCTGCGAGTAGCGCGTGATGTCGTGTGCGCCGAGCACATCTTCGATCTCGGCGCTGATCCCGCCGATGCGCTGGAGTGTGTCGCGACTGCTGACGCTCGCTGGCATCGGCATAGCTGCGGGGACCGGTGGCGGCACCGCCCGACGCGGCTCGGCGAAGGCTGCGCGTATCGACACCTCGGGCCCGCGCTCCGGGAGTTGGGACGGTGCCGCTGTTCGCAATGCGGCACTCGCAAGTCCGGTGGCATAGGACGTCGCACCGCCCCGGGCGAGGATCTGCGCCTGCTCGATCCAGTTCTCGCGCTCGATGCGGCCGCTTAATCCAAGCAGATCGCTGACGGTGCGGACGTCATCGCTGGTCCAGGCCGCGATGTCCGCATAGCGGCTGAAGCCGAGATCGTTGAGCTTCGCCGCCCATTCAGCGTCGATCGCGCGAATGCGCGTGAGGTCGTCACCTGCGGGGGCAGTCGGCTCCTGCGCGATAGGCGGCGTCGGTACGGCCATCCGCTCGGCCACGGCGGCCGCAACGGCAGCAGCAGCCGAGACCGGTGACGCAAGAGTGGCTGGTGGCGGCACGTCGCGAGATCGTATCGGCGTGGGCTCTGCCTGCGGCGGTTCGGGCGCGGTGTCGGCTTCAGGCGCCGCCACATCGTCAGGCGTATCGACATCAGCGCGGCGGAAGGCCTTTGGCGCAGCCGCCCCTGGCATGGTCCGCGTCGCAGACGGCGAGGTGGGCTCAGCGACGTGTGCGGGCGCGGGCGCCACGGCCGTACGGCTCACCTCGCGCGGGGGCGCCGCAACCGGCGCCGGTATCACCGTCTCGAAAGCAGGCCCCGCGCTGGCGACGGCGCGTGCGCCGAAGAGCTTGCGCGCAAGGCAGCCGACAATGCAGCCCGCGAAATACGCGATCGTCAGAATGAGCACCGTCTGCCAGGTCAGCGCGATCATTCGTCTGCACTCCGAACCACTGCCCCTGCTCCGCTCATCGCCTCAACGGTCCTCGCGCCGGCTGCAGGTGCTCCAGCCGACGAACACACCGAGCAGAAAGGCACAAGCCACGTAGAAGACCATGTGTTGCAGCAGATAATCCATCGGTGGATCCTCGCGCGGTATCACTTCGCCTTGACGGTGAACTCTATGCGGCGGTTACGAGACATGTTCGCCCGCGTATCGTTCGGCGCGACGGGGCGCGAGGCACCATAGCCGACGGCCTTCATGCGCTCGACCGGCACGCCCCGTTCGGCCAGATAGTCGACCACGGCCTGGGCGCGCCGCTCCGAAAGGGGCTGGTTGCGCTCGTCGATGCCTTCGGCGTCGGTGTGGCCTTCGATCTCGATCGAGACGTCGGGACAGGCCAGCGCCGCCTGAGCCAGCCGGCGCAGCGTCGGCAGGCTGCGCCGATCGAGCTCTGCGCTCGCGCGGGCAAACTGGATCACGCCTTCGCCGGAAACGGTACGCAGAGCTTTCTGACAGACCGATGCCTCGGCGTCCTT
>CAUJKI010000659.1 GCA_963205015.1 Pseudomonadota bacterium | reverse complement strand
GATGGCCAGCGACCATATGTGGATCAGCTCACCGGCCTCCCGGCCGACGATCCCGGCCCCGAGAACGGTCCCCTTCCGGTCGGTTACGACCTTGACGAAGCCGCCCGTCGCCCGCTCGGTCTGGGCGCGGTCGTTCTCGTGATACGGCCAGCGGAAGACCTGGATCGTCCCGTGCTTCTGGCGGGCCTGATCCTCGGTCAGGCCGACCTGGGCCAGCTCGGGGTCGGTGAACGTCACCCAGGGAATCAGCTCGCTGCGGACCTTGGCTGGCAGGCGGAACAGCGCCCGGCGGAAGACGATGCCGGCGTGGTAGTTGGCGACGTGAGTGAACTGCTGGCCGCCGATCACGTCGCCGATGGCAAAGACCTTCCGGTTGGACGTCACGAGGCCGGCGCCGACCATGATGCCGCGCTTGTCGTATTTGATTCCGGCAGCCTCCAGATTGAGGTCCTGGACGTTGGGTTTGCGGCCTGCGGCAATGAGGAGGTGCGTGCCTTCGACCGTCTCGAGGCCTTCCGGTGTCGCGATCGCCACCTGGACGGCACCCGGCCAGCCGGAGACCCGTTCCACCCGCACGCCCTCGCGCACGACGAGGCCTTCGGCGCGCACGTGCTTGAGGACCACATCGGAAAGCTCGGGATCGTCATGGCCGAGCGCCTTCAGCCCCTCCAGTACCGTCACCTGTGCGCCGAAGCGCAGATAGGCCTGCGCCAGCTCCATGCCGACAGCGCCGCCACCAATGACGACGAGATGGCCGACCGGCTGGCGGAGGTCGAACAGGTTCTCGTTCGTGAGATAAGGCACCTTGTCGAGACCTGGGATTGCCGGCACGTCCGGCGATGAGCCGGTGGCGATCACGAAGCGGTGGGCCTTGATCAGCGCGTCGCCGGCTTCGACGGTGTTCCTGTCGCGGAACCGCGCCGGCGCCTGGATGACCTCGACGCCCATGCCCGTGAAGCGCTCGACGGAGTCGTTGCGCGCGATCGATGCGATCACCGACCTGATGTGATCATTGACCGCTGCCGCATCCACCTGCGGCTCGACGGAGGCGATACCGAACTGGCTGGCCGTGCGCATGTCATGGGCGCGCCGCGCGGCCGCGATCAGCGCCTTGGAAGGGACGCACCCCGTATTGAGGCAGTCGCCTCCCATGAGGTGCTTCTCGATGAGGACGACCTTGAGCCCGAGCAGGACCGTCGACGCTGCGACAGAGAGGCCGCCCGAGCCGGCGCCGATAATGCAGATATCCGCATTGATGGTGCCGCCTTGACCGAGTGCGCGCGCGCCCTCCTCCCCTTCCGCCTTAGACCGCTGCATCCCGTGCCCTCCACATCTTCAGTGCCACCGGGATCAGCGCCACAATTCCGAGCAGCACGAGCGCCGCGATCAGCTCCCTGGTCATGAGGGCGCTGGTGTCGATCGTGTACGGGCACGCCACGTCCGGATTGGCCGGCATCTTGGCGAGGCATGCATGGTAGCTGCGGTTCTGCGCCTTGATCACGCTGCCGAGCCCCGCCCCGGCAACCGCGATCGCGGTGGTGCCCGGAATGATACCTAGAAATGTGCCGAGCACATAGGTGCGCAATGGGACGCCGAGCACGGCCGCTGCCAGATTGACGACGACAAAGGGGAAGGCCGGCACGAGGCGAAGGAACAGCAGATAGCTCAGCGCATTCTCGGCAAAGCCGTCGCGTAGGCGCGTGAGCCATGGACCGACGCGCGAAGCCATGACCGCGCCGAGCGACGAGCGGGCAACGACGAAGACGATCGTCGCGCCGGCCGTCGCGCCGGCCACGGTCGCCGGGGTTGCGATCTTCCAGCCGAACAGCAGGCCGCCGGCCAGCGTCAGCGCCAACGCGCAGGGCAGGGAGAGTGCGACAACGGCTACGTAGGCGGCAAAGTAGAGCGCGACGGCGATGTGAAGATGCGCCGCGATGAACTGGCGCAGAAGCTCGTAGTTGAGGCCTACGGCCTTGAGCGTCAGAAACTCATGCCAGCCTACGGCGAATGCAACGCAGGCGAGGGCAGCGAGTATCGCGAGCGGCAGCCACCGTCGGCGGCATGCGGCTTCGGGTGCGGTGTCGGCGGCCGGCCCGTTCGGATCGTTCTGGCAGGGGCGCGGGGCTGACATTCCGGTCGCTCTGTTGTGCGGCGGCAGTTCCTACTTGTGCCATTCCCGCGCCGGCTGCCGAAGCGCGAAATCCAATTCATCCATAGATTGGAAACGCCGCGGCCTCTCATTCTCGGTCGGCGCGCCGGCAATCAGCTCCCGAAGATAGGATTGGTGCGCGCCGATGGACAGTCACGCTCAAGCACAAGTGAACGCGCGTAACTCGCCGTGAACGTCGAGACTATGCCTTACCCGCCTGCGGTCTCGGCGGTCGCATGTGCAAGCGTCGCGGCGACGGCGCTGCGCCAGCCCGCATAGCGCCGTGCGCGCTCACCGGGCGCCATCGCCGGCAGGAAACTGCGGTCGAGCTGCCAGGATTTCTGGAAGCCTTCGCGATCCGGCAGCACGCCGGCTTTGTGTCCGGCGAGCCAGGCGGCACCGAGCGCGGTCGTCTCGAGCATCGTCGGGCGATCGACACGTGCAGCGAGCACATCGGCGAGGAACTGCATGGTCCAGTCGCTGGCGACCATGCCGCCATCGACACGCAGGACCACATCGGCGCAAGCCGGCCAGTCGCCGCGCATGGCGTCGAGCAGATCGCGCGTCTGGTAGCAGACGGATTCAAGCGCGGCACGGGCAAGCTCGGCCGGCCCCGTCGCCCGCGTCAGTCCGAACAGAGCTCCCCGCGCGCGCGGCTCCCAGTGCGGTGCGCCAAGGCCGACGAAACCCGGCACCATGTAGACGTCCTGTTCCGGATCGGCGACGGCCGCCAGTGGGCCTGTCTCGGCAGCGGACTTGAGCACCTTGAGGCCGTCGCGCAGCCACTGCACGGCAGCACCGGCGACGAAGATCGAGCCTTCGAGCGCGTAGGCCGTCGTGCCGTCGAGGCGGAAGCCGATGGTCGAGAGCAGGCGGTTCTTCGAGCGCACCAGCTCTGCGCCCGTATTGAGCACAGCGAAGCAACCCGTGCCGTAAGTAGACTTCATCATGCCGGGCGTGAAGCAACCCTGGCCGATCAGCGCCGACTGTTGGTCCCCGGCAACGCCGCGGATCGGGATCGCCGCGCCGAGCAGCGCTGGGTCCGTCGTGCCGAAGTCGTCGGCGCAGTCGCGCACCTCGGGCAGCATCGCGCGCGGCACGCGGAAGATGCGGCAGAGGTCGTCATCCCAGCGGTTCCGGCGGATATCGAAGAGCAGTGTGCGCGAAGCGTTGGTCGCATCGGTGAGGTGTGCCTTGCCGTCGGTCAGCCGCCAGATGAGGAAGCTGTCGACCGTGCCAGCAAGAAGATGGCCGGCCTCGGCGGCCGCGCGTGCGCCTTCGACGTGATCAAGTAGCCAGGCGATCTTTGTTGCCGAGAAGTAGGGATCGAGAACGAGACCGGTGCGCTCGCTTGCCATGGCTTCGACGCCATCGGCCTTGATGCGATCGCAGATGTCGGCCGTGCGCCGGTCCTGCCAGACGATGGCCTTGTGGATGGGCTTGCCCGTGCGCCGGTCCCAGACGACCGTGGTCTCGCGCTGATTGGTGATGCCGATGGCAGCGACGTGCGTCGCCGCAACACCGGCCTTCTTCACAGCGGTGCGCGCGGTGTCGATGGTGCCGCGCCAGATGTCCTCGGCGTCGTGCTCGACCCAACCTGACGCCGGATAGTGTTGCGGCAGCTCCTCCTGGCCGATCCCGATGACCTTGAGCTCACGGTCGAACAGCAGGGCGCGGCTGGACGTCGTCCCCTGGTCCAGGGCGAGGATGGTCTCGGGCATGGATGATCTCCGACCTGATCACCGCGGCCGCGGTTTGCAAAACCCGGCCGCCAAAGAAAAACCGCAGCCGGCACACTGCGGCTGCGGCCTCCATTCCGCAAGTATCTCCCAGTAGGCGGACTCAGGTCCCGGCCGGTTCCTTGGCCGAGGGGACGGCGGTCGGCAAGGCTGGCACGCCCACCTCGCGATCACGGCGGCGGGGCTGCGGCGGCTGATAAGCCCGGCGCGCGTGGACCTCGCAGTAGGGAAGGCCCGTCACCTTGTTGCGGCCGCAGAAATGGAAGTCGGCCTGCTGCGGATCGCCGATCGGCCAGCGGCACATGCACTCGGTGAGTTCCTGAAGTGTCTTGCGCTCGGCGAGAGGGATCTCGACCTCCTCGATGATGTTCATCGGGCTGTGCGAGAGATCGGCCTCCAGCATCTGGCGGAAGGCGGTATTACCGACGTTCGCGACGCGCTGACGCTGAACGGCGCGGCGCGGCTGTGCCTGACGCAGGCGCAGGCGGCTGCTGTTGGTACGGTTGCTCGAGGCGCGGGTGGCAAGTCCGAGGCGGTGGACCTTTCCGATCACCGCATTCCGGGTCACTTCGCCGAGCTGGGCGGCGATCTGGCTGGCGCTCAATCCGTCAGCCCAGAGCTTCTTCAGCTGCTCGACCCTATCATCGTTCCAGACCATAACTTCTTCTCTCCTGCGCAGAATCGCAGCAAGGTGCCGTCCTGCAGGCACGCGATGCCACATCGGCCCTGGCAGGCACCGGGCGGCAGACGGGCGCAAAAGCGCACGGCGCCACGGAAAAGCCAGGGCGGCTACGAACTCGGGAACTTGGGAAACGCTGTACGGCGATGCCTTCCCAGACTTGGGGACAACTCGGGCATCAACGCTACTCGATGGGCGCTACAGTACGGGGCGCTCCATCCGGCACACAGGTTGGCCGCATTCCTGCCCAACATCTCGTGCCGATCGAGAGCAAAGGTACAACAGCTATGCCGACGCCCTCAAGCGTGCCGGGGCGTCACGATGGCTATTGACAACAGTGCGTGACATGCCCGCCACAAATCGAATCACGTTCTCTGTATGTGCGCGGAAAACTCTAGTGTTTACCGTGCGCGGCGTCGTGTCGATCGTACAACCCATCAAAATTGCGTCCTGATCCCGACACACGCAGGCGTGATGCTGAACGTCTGGCACTCCAACCTTGACAGTGCCAAAAAGAGCGCCTAACTCCGCTGCAAACCAATGAGACCGCCGCGGGCCTGCCGCACACTCAGCCGCGAGTGCGCGCCGGTTACGAATTGCGGCGACGAGGAGGGAGTTGAATGGCAGTACTCGTCGAGGCGGACCATCTCAGGAAGTCATTTGGGCCGATCCTGGCGGTGGAAGACATATCGCTCAAGGTCGAGAAGGGGGAGGTGCTGGGCTTCCTCGGGCCGAACGGTGCCGGCAAATCGACCACGATGAAGATGTTGACGGGCTTTCTCGAGCCCGATGCAGGCCGGGCCCGCATCTGCGGCATCAGCGTCGCCGACCGCCCCAAAGAGGCCAAGGCCCGGCTGGGCTATCTGCCCGAAGGGGCGCCGGCCTACGGGGACATGTCACCGCGCTCGTTCCTGAACTTCATCGCGGAAGTGCGCGGCTTCGACGGCGCGAGCAAGTATGCGCATGTGGATGCCGCGCTCGCGCGCACAGGCCTCGAAGGCGTTGCCACGCAGCGCATCGAGACGCTGTCGAAAGGCTTCAAGCGCCGCGTCGGCATCGCCCAGGCCATTCTCCATGATCCGCCCGTGCTGATCATGGACGAGCCGACGGACGGCCTCGACCCCAACCAGAAGCACCATGTGCGCGGCTTGATCACCGAGATGGCCAAGGATAAGGCCATCATCGTCTCGACGCATATCCTCGAGGAGGTGGAAGCCGTCTGCACGCGCGCGGTGGTCATCGATCGCGGGCGCATTGTCGCCGACGGCACGGCCGAGGCACTGCAGCAGCGAATGCCCTATCACAATGCGGTCGCGGTGCGGATCGCAGCCGCCGAGGCCGATCGCCTGGCGGCGGCGCTTTCGGCGCTTGTCGGCGTTGAGCGGGTCGAGCGCTTGGAAGTGGTGGACGGTCATATACGGCTGAGGGCGCTGCCGAAGCCCGGCTCCTCCATTGCAGCCGACGTCGGTGCTCTCCTCCGCGACCAGTCGATCGTCGTCGAGGAGCTGCTGGTCGAGCGCGGCAAGCTCGACGATGTTTTCCGCGAGATCACGACGAGCAGCGAGGGCGCCCGTTATGCGTAATGTCTGGATCGTCACCAAGCGCGAACTCGGCGCCTACTTCGGTACGCCGCTCGCCTACGTCTTCGTGGTCATCTTCGTCGCGCTCACCGGTGCCTTCGCGTTCTTCATCGGTAATTTCTTCGAGCGCGGTCAGGCCGATCTTCAGCCTTTCTTCTCCTATCATCCGTGGCTCTATCTGCTGCTCGTGCCGGCGATCGCCATGCGGCTCTGGGCGGAGGAGCGAAAGGCCGGCACCATTGAGCTCCTGATGACGCTGCCGATATCGACGGGAGAGGCAATCGTCGGCAAGTTCCTCGCGGCATGGCTTTTCATCGGCATCGCACTGGTGCTGACCTTCCCGATGTGGATCACCGTCAATGTCCTCGGCAATCCTGACAACGGCGTGATCCTCGCGAGCTATATCGGCAGCTTCCTGATGGCAGGCGCCTTCCTGGCGATAGGGTCGTGCGTGTCGGCGCTGACGAGGAACCAGGTGATCGCCTTCATCGTCGCGGCCACGCTGTGCTTCCTGCTCGTGATGAGCGGGCTCGAGCTCGTCCTTGGCTTCTTCCGGAGCTGGGCGCCCTCGTTCATCGTCGATGCGATCGCGTCGATGAGCTTCCTCAATCACTTCGAGCTGATCAGCCGCGGCGTCATCACGCTGCCGAGCCTGTTCTTCTACTTCTCCATCATCGTCTTCTTCCTGTTCGCGAACGCCGTCGTCGTCGAACAGCGCAAGGCCGCCTGAGGAAGATCGCCCATGGCCATTCAGTCCCCCAAGCCCTCGGCCTTCGAGGCAGCCTTCCAGAAGATCTCGGGCCAGCTCCTGCTCGCACCCGGCGAGGCCGTACGCTATGTGGCCCGCCTCGACCGTAAGACGCTTGCCTGGGGCGCACTGGTGCTCGCCGCGCTGCTGACGCTCGCGGCGAACCTGATCTTCAGCTCGATCGCGAAGAACGCCAAAGCCGACCTCACGGCCGAGCGGCTCTATACGATCTCGGATGGCACTAAGCGCGTGCTCGAGCGCATCGACGAGCCCTTGAGCGTGCGCCTCTACTACACGCGCAAGCTTGGCGAGGTGGCGCCGCTCTTCGGCAAGTATTTCGAGCGCGTAAAGGCGCTGCTCGAGCAGTATCGCGATCTCTCCGGTGGCAAGGTGCAGCTCACGGTTCTCGAGCCGGAGCCGTTTTCCGATGCCGAGGATCGGGCCGTCGCGGCGGGGCTTCGCGGCATCCGCCTCAATCAGGATGGCGAGACCGGCTACTTCGGGCTCGTCGCCTCGAACACCACCGACAATGACGCCGCGATCGAGTTCTTCGCACCCGATCGCGAGCGCTTCCTCGAGTATGACCTGACGAAGCTGATCAGCGGCCTTGCCAATCCCAAGAAACGGGTTGTCGGGCTCATGGCCAGCATCCCGGTCGATGGCGGTCCCATGAACCCGATGCAGCCCATGCGGCAGCCGGCACCGCCGTGGACGGTCATGGAGCAGATCCGCGAGTTCTTCGAGGTTCGCCCGCTCGAGCAGACGATCACCGAGATCCCGGGTGACATCGACGTGCTCATGCTCGCGCAGCCGACGAACCTGAGCCGGGAGGCGGTCTACGCCATCGACCAGTATGTGCTGCGCGGCGGTCGCGTGCTGGCATTCATCGATCCGGTATCGGAATCGACGCCGCCTATGAACCAGATGGGCATGCCCATGCCGGCCATGCCACCGGCAGGCGACATC
>CAUJKI010000658.1 GCA_963205015.1 Pseudomonadota bacterium | reverse complement strand
GATAGTTGCGCGCACCAGGACGGAGTCGGTGGATGACGTCGCCTGCACGTCTGCGAAGGCGATGCTGCCTTCGGGCTCGTAGGTGCTGCCGTCCGCAAGCCGCAATCTGATAAAGACGCTGTCGGCCTGTTCACCGGATTTGCGCACCTGCAGCAGGGTCGTAGCCGGCACCGGGAACGTCACGTAGACGGGATCCTGCCGGACGAGCATCACGAGGGCGCCGCTGTCGGGTCCGACGAGATTGCCGACGGAGTAGGCCGAGCGGCCGACCCGGCCCTCCATGGGTGCAACAATGCGCGTGTAGCTGAGGTTGAGCCGCGCCGTCTGCAGCTCCGCCTCGCGCGCCTTGACCGAGCCCTGCGCCTGCAGCAGCCCCGATCGTGCGCTGTCCAACTGAGCCTTTGAGGCGGTGCCCTTACCGGCAAGCTCGTCGGCGCGCTCGAACGTCTGCTGGGCCAGCACGAGCGCGGCCTGAGCGCTCGCCAGATTGGCCTCGGCCTGGCGAACCGCGGTCTCGAACGACTCGGGCTCGATCTCGAACAGGAGAGCGCCGCTCTTGACCTCCGTGCCTTCCTCGAAGTGTCGCGCCTTGAGGAAACCCTGCACGCGAGCCCGGATCTGCACCTTGTCGATGGCTTCGACCCGTCCGGTGAAGCTGCGCTCGCTCGCCACATCCTGCAGGGCTGCGGTTTCCGTGATAACGGCCGGTGGCGGCCCCGCCTGCTTCTTGGTTGCGCTGTCATCGCCACAGGCGGCAAGCAGCAGACCGACGCTCAGGCTCGCCAATGATCCGATGTGCTGCTTCCTGATCAAGGGGGGCTCCGCTAACAGACGGTCCGTCGACATACGGGGAGGCCGGACGCTAACACGGTTCTGAAAGGCCGTGCGAGGCCAAATTGGCCGACACCTCCCCCACGTCGCATAGCCGGCGCAGGCCCCCGAGCCCGATCGTGGCAAGCCGGCCGGAATAAAACCGCGATCACTTACGCCATTGAAACCTACAATATAAGTACTCGACCCCATGCGGGCAGGCGACGACACATATGGCCGATGAAGAGTCCGCCTCGACCAGCCGCGCCTGGATTATCTCCAGGATGGCGTATCGCCGGCACCCAGGTCCCAGTACAGCCCTGCCATGATCGCAAGTGCTTCGCGCAGGAGGCTCTTCGGGAGGTGCTCGTCCGGCGCATGTTGAGAGCAGCCGGGATAGGAGTGCGGCACCCAGATCGTGCGCAGGCCGAGGACCTCGGCAAATATGTCGTTAGGCAATGATCCGCCGAGGTTCGGCAGCAGTGCCGGTTTGCGGTCCGTGGTTTGCCGGAGTGAGGCGACCGCCCACGACACCCAGGGATCATCGGGATCCAAACGGCTTGCGACGAAGAAGCTCTTCCGCGCTTTGGTGATTTCGACCATCGGGAAGCCGTGGCGATCGAGATGGCGGCGCAGTGCGGGCAGGATATCCTCGGGATCGACGCCGACGACATACCGGAGCTGGCAGCGCGCCCAGGCCGAGCCTGACACGGCATTGACCGGCGTATCGGGATTGCCCGATTTCATGGCCAGCACGACGAAGGACGACCATCCATAGACTTTCTCCGCTGGCGTAAGGCCGGGCTCGCCCCAATCCTTGTCGATGGTGGGACCATCCGGACCACCGTCGACCTCGCAGTCGGCAAGCGCACGGCGTACCGACGCTGGAAGCTCCTTCGGCACCCATTCCGGAATCGTGATCTTGCCGGTCGCGGTCGTGATGGTTGCGATGGCCTGCGCGAGCTGGATCGCAGGATCGGACAGAAGCCCACCCCAGTTCCCGGAATGGTGGCTGCCCTCGCGCGCCCTGATGGTCAAATCGAAGAGCGCGCCGCCACGCGAGCCAAGAAAGATCGTCGGCCGCTCGGCGCTGAGGCGCGGCCCATCCGAGCCGATGAGCACATCGGCCTTGAAGAGATCCTTGCGCTCTGTGCAGAGGCCGCGAAGCCCGGGCGATCCCATCTCCTCGCCCATCTCAATCAGGAACTTGGCGTTGAAGCCGAGGGAGCCACGCGTATCGAGCACGGCTTTGAGCGCTGCGATGTTGACGGCGTGCTGGCCTTTGTTGTCGGCCATGCCGCGGCCATACCATCGATCGCCGACCTCGGTCAGCTTCCAAGGTGAAAGGCCTTCCTGCCACTGCGCATCCAGACCACGAATGACATCGCCATGGCCATAGCCGAAGACGGTAACGAGATCGGGTCCCTCGATGCGCTCGGCATAGAGAAAGGGCGCTTCCGCTTCAGGATGCGTGAGGATGCTGCAGCTGAAGCCCATCGACGTGAACGCCGGGATCATCCGGCTGTCCAGATACTGAGCGAGGATGGCAGAGCGGGCCGGGTTCTGGCTCTCGGTCGGCAATGCGATGAGGTCGGCGAGCTCTTCCTTGAAGCGTCCCGTGTCGAAGTGGCTCTCGGCGCGGGCTATGGCATTCGCACGGCTCATGGGCTCGCATCCTTTCTTGGCGTCTCTTGACGTCGACAGGGGATCAGGTTTCTGCACCGTCCGTTGCCTTCAGCTCGCTCAGGTAGCTGTAGACGGTTGCGCGCGATATCTCGAAGTGCTCGGCAAGTCGGGGCACGGCGCGCTTCAGCGTGAAAACGCCCTGGTCGCGCAGCGCCCGCATGACATGAAGACGGTCCGACCGGTTGGTGATGTTGAGGCGCCGTCCGAGCCTCGCCTCCTCTGCAGCAACCACCGCCTTAACCACGTAAGCGATGTCGTCGACAAGCTTTGGCGTGGCCGGCGCCAGCTCGTCGGAACCTGCGATCTCGGCGATCATGCGCGCGGCAGAGAGCATCTCCGTCACATCGATATTGAAGCAGAGCGCGCCGAACGCCTTGCCGGTGTCGTCACGGAAAAGCACGGTCGAGGTGCGCATCGTGCGCCCGCGCTTGGTGCGCACGAACTTCTCCGTCTTCACGCGCACATCCCTGCCATGCGAAAGCAGCCATCGGTTGATGTCGTTCACCGGCGCGCCCACCTCGCGCTTGCTCAGTGTTCCGGCGATTTCGATGACGGATGCTGAGGGATTCCTGAAATCGTGAAGTACCACCTCGCTGTTGCGCCCAAGTGCGCCGGCGATCATGTGGACGACCGGCCGCATGAGCTCGAAGACCATGTCGGCATGCGCGTCGCGCGACAACTGCTGCTTCTTTTCCGGTCGCACTGACCGCTTTCTACTCAGGTTTTTGGACAGTGGGTTCTTGCGCACGAAGGACAGTTCCTTGACAATACGTCTATCTATTTGACACAATATCCTAGCACACAAAATCGGGATTGTCGTTCGCCGCAAGGGAATCTTCAGCGACGAACGCCCCCACGACGAGGCTTCGGAGTGGAATTGGAATGCGCACAGGAAATCGGTCGCCGCGCCAGAGCCTCTGCACTTGGCCGCTGCGCTCATGCTGCCCGGCTGAGTGCATGAGGGGGCAGTGAGATTGATGGCGACCGTCAAATCCCCGCTCTCACTCGGCATCGATATCGGCGGGACATTTACGGATCTCGTCGTTTATGACGAGACCAAGAATGTTTACTGCTCGTACAAGGAGTTAACCACGCCGGAGGATCCGACCCAGGGTGTCGTGACGGGTCTTCGGCATCTATTCGCCCGCGAGCGGCTCGACTATGCCGATGTCGGCAAGGTCGTGCACGCGACCACGCTTTTCACGAATGCGCTCATCGAGCGCAAGGGCACGCGGACAGGGCTCATCACGACGCAGGGCTTCAGCGATGTCCTCGAGATCGGGCGCGAGGCAAAGTACGAAGTCTACGATATCTACATCCAGCTGCCGCGGCCGCTTGTGCCCGCCAAGCACCGGGTGGAGGTGGCAGAGCGGACGCGTCCCGACGGGACGATCGAGATTCCGCTCGACGAGCAGGCGCTGATTGCGCGCGCGCAAACGCTGGTCGACGACGGCGTCCGCTCCATAGCGATCGTCTTCCTGCACGCCTATGCCAATCCGCACCACGAGCAGCGCGCACGGGATCTGCTGCAGGAGCGCTTCCCGAATATCTCGTTGTCGATCTCGTCGGAGGTGGCGCCGCAGATCCGCGAGTACGAGCGCACGTCGACTACCGTCGCCAACGCCTACATAAAACCGCTCGCTAATGTTTACCTTGGCCGTCTCGGCGATGCGCTGCGCGCACTCGGCATGCCATCCGATCTCTTCCTCATGCTCTCCAACGGCGGCTTCACGAATATCGACGAAGCCAAGCGGACGCCGATTCAGATGCTCGAATCGGGGCCAGCGGCTGGTGCGCTCGCGGGCGCCTACTTTGGCGAACGAAGCAGCTGTTCCAATGTCCTTGCCTTCGACATGGGTGGTACGACAGCCAAGCTCGCCGTCGTCGACGACGGCGAGCCATTGGTCGAATACAGCTTCGAGGCAAGCCGCGAGCGGCGTTTTCTGGAAGGGTCCGGGCTGCCGATCAACATTTCGACTGTGAAGCTGATCGAGATCGGCGCCGGCGGCGGCTCCATCGCGCACATCGATGATCTGGGTCTGCTCAAGGTCGGTCCGCAAAGCGCCGGTTCCGTACCCGGCCCCGCCTGCTACCAGCGTGGCGGCAAACAGCCGACGGTCACCGATGCCAATCTGATGCTTGGCTATCTCGATCCCGCGTTCTTTGCCGGCGGTACCATGAGGATCGATGTCGGGGCCGCTCGCACGGCGATCGGCGGGCTGGCGTCGGCGGCGGCCATGGACGCCGCCCAGACGGCGTGGGGCGTATTCGATCTCGTCAATGAAACCATGGCGAGCGCGGCGCGCGTGCATGTTTCGGAACAGGGGCGCGATCCGCGCCGCTATGCGATGGTGGCCTTCG
>CAUJKI010000657.1 GCA_963205015.1 Pseudomonadota bacterium | reverse complement strand
CTCCGGTCGCTGGCGCGCCGGAGCCCGACACTCGACAGAACCGTGCGCCGGATCGCCCCGTACCGCACGGCGCCACAATAGAACGGCTCTAGTCCATCGTTGCCTAGCGCGCCATGGGTGCTTTGTAAACGAGCGGCGTTTGCCCGTGCCCAATTCGATGACTGCGATTGCGGCCGCTTGACTTCTCTCCGGGCAAACGCCTCAATGCACGCTAACCAAATGAGCGTGCCGCGGCCGTCGTAATGGTGCTGCAGCGCACAAACAAGAAAACCGTCCACGAGGAAACGACCAAGGGAGGCTCATCCATGACGATCTCGCGTGTTGTCGCATCATCGGCCATTCTGGCGATGATGGCTTTCGCCGTTCCATCGGCGGCCACCGCCCAGGAGCGCGAAGTAAAGCTCACCGGCCTCGGCGCCATGTCCGGCGTCGTGCGCTCGTTCGGAATCAATTCCAAGGCAGCGCTCGAGGCCGCTGCCGATGAAATCAACAGGGCCGGCGGCGTGAAGCTCGGTGACGGGACCAAAGGCAAGATCGTCATCGAATATCTCGATGATCGCTGCAACGCCGAGGAAGGCATCTCCGTCGCCCGACGTATTGCTTCCTCGTCCGCCGTCGTCGGCATCGGCCCGACCTGCTCGAACGTCGCCGAGCCGCTGTTCGGCATCCTCCAGAAGAAGGTGGGCGACGCGAGCGACAGCGGCCTGCAGATGCCATTCTTCACCGACGTCGCGATCAAGGTCGGTCTCGCCAAGATCTCGGAATGGGCCTTCCGCAACGTGCCGGACGAGGGCGCGATGTATCGTGAACTCTTCCAGTGGATCAAAAAGACCCAGCCGGGCCTGAAGAGCGTCTTCGGCGGTGTCGAGGAGGACTTCGCCCACTCGCGCGCGAGCTGGTACGCGGTGATGAAGGAAGTCGCGACCAAGGAAGGCTTCGAGATCAAGGGCGAGGCGAAGTGGCTGCTGGCCGACACGAACTTCACCAACCAGGCTCGCGAAGCCCGCCGGGCCTCGGCCGACATCGTCGCGATCTCCGCGCATCCGTTCACGACCTGCGGCATGCTGAAGGAGATGGGCCGCCAGGGCGTGAAGCCGAAGATGCTGATCGGCCTGACGTCATCGTCGAGCCTCGAGACGCTCCAGGGTTGCGCCAGCGAGGCCGAGACGATCATCATCCCGACGAGCTTCGCTCCGGTGACGCCGGCGGCCCAGGCCGCAGCCGAGAACGCCGCCAAGTTCAAGGGGAGCCTCGACCTCCACTCGGGTGCGTCCTACGAGGTCGTGAAGATCCTCAAGGATGTCATCGAGAGCGAAGGCGTCCTCGCCAAGCCGGACACGGTGCAGGCCGACCGGATGAAGATCCGCAACGGTCTCGCCAAGCTGACCGAGACGAAGGGCCTGATCGGCGTCTCCAAGCGGACGCCCGATCGCGAGGCGGTGAAGCCCTTCCTGTTTGTGCACGCCAAGTCGGGCAAGTGGGAAGTTCTCCACAATCCGACGAACTGATCGCGTCGACCTGACAATAAAAAGCCGTCGCCTTACCAACGTGAGGCGCCGGCTTCCCTTTCTCTCATCGCGCGGTCGTCATGCTCTTCGTTGATCTCGTCCAATCGATTGTCGACGGACTCCTGTTCGGTGCTACCTACGCCCTTATCGGCATTGGATTCACACTGGTCTTCGGCGTCCTGCACAAGATCAACATGGCGTACGGCGCGGCGTCCGTCGGTGGCGCCTACGCAGCCCTTCGCCTGATCGTCCTGATCGGCGGCCCGGCTTGGGCATCGCTGCTTATCGCGGGTATCGCGGGAGGGCTTTTCGGCCTGCTGATCTATTGGATCTGCTTCCGCTTTATCCCGCTGTCGAACCCGCTCGCGACACTGATGTCCACGGTCGGCATGTTTCTGCTCGCCGAAGAGATCATCGTCCACACCACCGACGGCATGCCTCAGAACTACCCCGTCGTGGTCAGCGGCATCGCCGACGTCGGCGAGCTCATGATCCGCGGCGATCTCGTGTTCGTCTTCGTTTGCGCGATCATCGCCATGATCGTGCTGCTCTACCTGCTCTACCGAACCAAACTCGGCATCGCGACCCGTGCGGTATCGCAGCAGCCGATCGCAGCGCAGCTCGTCGGCATCCGCCTCGACCACATCAACGCGCTGACCTTCGTCGTCACGGGAGCGCTCGGCGGGTTCGCCGGCGCGCTGATCGGCTCGGCCGTCGGCCTGCTCTCACCGCTCCTCGTCGTTCCGCTGACCATCAAGGGTCTGATCGTGACGGTGATCGGCGGCCTCGGCAGCATCCCCGGTGCGATCATCGCCGGACTGCTGGTCGGCGTAGCCGAGAACGTGTTCCAGTACTTCCGCGGCGTCACCGAGCGCGACATCTACGTGATGCTGCTGTTGTTCGTTTTCCTGGTGTTCCGGCCGGGGGGAATCTTCTCCAGCACCGCGAAGCGCGATTGAGGGGTCGCTGGCAATGGATTTCTATCTCGGCCTCGCTCAGATCATCGGCGTCCACACGCTGCTCGGCCTTTCCGCCTATGTCGTCCTGCTGACGGGGCAGGTATCGCTTGCCCAGGCCGGCTTCATGGCGATTGGCGCCTATGTCGCGGCGATGCTGACGGTGCTCTCCGGCTGGCCCCTGATGGCGGCACTCATCGCCGCTGGCCTCGTCGCCGGCATTACCGCCTGCCTCGTCGGCTTCCCGGCGCTTCGCGTGCACGGGCTCATGCTCGTCGTCGCAACGGTGGCGTTCGGCGAGATCGTGCGCCTCTTCTTCTTCAACTTCGACTACCAGATCTCGCGTGGCAGCATAAAGGTCGGCCCTCTCGGCGGCGAAGGCTTCCGCCAGATCCGCTACTTTCCAGAGAACGGCTGGACGACCCTGCACGTCGCGCTCTTCATCTGGGCAATCGTGGCGCTGGTGATGGCGGCGCTGTGGTGGATGGACCGGTCGCGCGCCGGCGCCGTTCTTCGCGCCGTCGGCGAGGACGAGATCGCCGCGCAGAGCTGCGGCATCAACCTCACCGCCGTCAAGGTCTCCGCCATGACCGCCGGCGGCGTCATCGCGGGTCTCGCCGGCGGGCTCTATGCCCACTACACCACGCACATCGAGCAGACGAACTTCACCATCCTCGTCGCCACTTTCGCAATTGCCTATCCGATCCTCGGCGGCCTCTCGAGTGTATTCGGAACAGTCGCGGCCGTGATCTTCATCCAAGGCTTCCTCGTCGAGGGCCTGCGCTTCCTCGGCGACTGGCGCAACCTGCTGTTCGGCGCCCTCATCGTGCTCGTGATGAACATCAGGCCGAGCGGACTGCTCGACGCGCGGACCATGGCCGCGCTGCGCCGCCTCTTCGGCAGAAGGGAAGGTTGAGCCGTGCTCGAGCTCCAGGGCCTCTCCAAGCATTTCGGTGGCGTGCGCGCGGTCGATAGCCTCGATCTCAGGATCACACCCGGCCAGATCTTCGGCCTCATCGGCCCGAACGGGTCGGGCAAGAGCACGACCGTCAATCTCATCACCGGCCTGTTGCCGGTTACGCGTGGCAGCATCAAGCTCGCCGGTGAGGAGATCACCAACCTCCCGACGCATGTGCGGCTCAGCACAGGCATCGCCCGCACGTTCCAGAACATTCGTCTGTTCGGCCAGCTTACGGTCTGGCAGAACCTGTGGGTGGCGGAGAACGCGCGTGCCCAGCGCGAGCGCGCGAGCTTCCTTTCACGCTGGCTCGGCGGCGAGCGAGGCGCGCGCACGCGCATCACCCGCGCGCTCGAATTCTCGGGCCTTGCCGACAAGGCCGACGAGCTTGCCGCCAACCTGGCGTTCGGAGAGCAGCGCCGCCTCGAGCTCGCGCGCGCCATGGCCGCCGAGCCGAAGCTGCTGCTGCTCGACGAGCCGGCGGCCGGCATGAATCCGGAGGAGATCGGCGCACTCGATGACCGCATCCGCCAGATCCGCGACAGCGGCATCACAGTCCTGCTGATCGAGCACCACATGGAGCTGATCATGGCGATCGCCGATCGTATTGCCGTGCTCAACTTCGGGCAGAAGATCGCCGAAGGAACGCCGGCCGAGATCCAGTCCAATCCGGCGGTACGCGAGGCTTATCTGGGTACGGCCGCATAGAACTCTGGAGAGGCGCCGCGAGATGCTCGACGTCCAGGACATCGTCACCGCCTACGGCAAGATCGAGGCGCTCAAGGGCGTCAGCCTCGCCGTCGCCGAGGGACGCATCACCTGCCTGCTCGGGCCCAACGGCGCCGGTAAGACCACGCTCATGTACTCGATCGCGGGCGTACTGAAGCCCCGTCGCGGCACCATCCGTCTCGGCGGCGTCGATATCACCGGCCAGTCGCCGTCGGCGGTCGTCGCACGCGGGCTCGCGCTCGTGCCGGAGAATCGCCTCGTCTTCCCGCAGATGTCGGTTGCCGAGAACCTCGAAGCCGGCGCCTACCAGCGCCGCGATGCTGCCGAGGTCGCCACCGACATCGAGCGCATGTACGCGCGCTTCCCGCGCCTCAAGGAGCGCCACGCCCAGCTCGCCGGCACACTTTCAGGCGGCGAGCAGCAGATGCTGGCAGTCGCGCGCGCGCTCATGAGCCGGCCGCGCATCCTACTGATGGACGAGCCCTCGCTCGGACTTGCACCGCTTATCGTGGAGGAGATCTTCCGCATTGTTGCCGAGCTGAACAAGGATGGCGTAACGATCTTCCTCGTCGAGCAGAACGTGCACATGGCCCTCAAGGTGGCGCATCACTTCTACCTCATGGAGCAGGGCCGCGTGACCTTCTCGGGCGAGCCCGGCAAGCTCGCGGAGGACGAAGTGATCCAGCGCGCCTATCTCGGCACCAGTCGCCAAACTTCCGGCGATACGACGTCCAGCCACAAGCCGGGATGACATGGTAGCCCTCGATCTCGCCCAGAACACGCTCGACGGGCTGATGGTCGGCTCCTCCTACGCACTGCTCGCAATCGGCTTTACCCTCATCTTCGGCGTCATGCGCCGCCTCAACCTCGCCTATGGTCCGACAATCATGGCGGGCGTGTACCTCGGCACGGCCGCCTTCATCTCGCTCGGCGCGCCGATACTCGTCGTTCTCGCGATCGTAATTCTTGGCGCATCGCTGGTCGGGCTTTACGTGGAGCGGCTGTGCTTCCGTCCCTTTGGAGAAGGCGCGCGCACGGCCTCCATGGTTGCGAGCTTCGCGCTCTGGATGCAGATCGAGGAAGCGGCCATGCATCTGCTGCCGCGCCACATGAACCCCTTTCCGGCGCTTGTCGCAAGTGCGCCATTGGAAATCGGGCCGCTCATGCTGCGCGCGGATCATCTAGTCATGCTCGCCGCGACGCTGCTGATCGCAGGCGCAGCGACCTACCTGCTGGCGCGTACGAAGCTCGGCCTTGCCATTCGCGCGGTCATCGATCAACCGCGCGCGGCTGCGATCGTCGGCATTGACGTCGAGCGCGTCATGATGCTGACGTTCGTGCTGGCCTCGGCGATTGGCGGCATCGCAGGATTCCTCATTGCCGCGACGGACGCGCAGGTGACAGCCATGATCGGCATGTGGGCCACCACCAAGGGTCTCGTCGCGATGATGCTCGGCGGCCTCGGCTCGGTGAAAGGCGCTATTGCCGGCGGGCTTCTGCTCGGTGTGCTCGAGGCGCACGCGCAATGGTTCCTCGGTCCGCAGGTGCGCGACATGGTCGCGTGGGGCCTGCTGTTCGTACTTCTCGCCTTCTGGCCCGGCGGCCTCATGGGCGCGAAAGCCCTCGACCGTACGATGGCGGTCGGCCGGCGTGTCTGATCGCGCGACGGCTCAGCGGATGTTCAGGCCATGGACGGCTTTCTGATCACGGTCCTCAGCAACATCGGGATGATCTCCTTCGTCGCGCTGTCGGCCTACATCCTGCTGCTCTCCGGCCAGATCTCCTTCGGCCAGCAGGCCTACTTCGGAATCGGCGCGTACGTCGCCGGTATCGCCACCGTCATGTGGAGCTGGCCGCTCGCGGCCGCGCTCGTGCTCGGCGCCTTCGTGGCAGGCGCCGCCGCAGGCCTTGTCGGTCTCGTAACGCTGCGCCTCAGCGGCATCTATTTCGCCATGGCGACACTCGCCTTTGCCGAGATCATGCGCATTGCGGCCGAGCTCTTCGTCTATCGTCGCGAGATCGGCGGCATCGAGACCGGGCCGGACGGCATCGACGGCTTTCGCGACATCCGCTACCTCTTCGCCAACGACATCTCGCCGTTTCAGTCCTGCCTCATCGTCTATGCGCTGCTCGTGGCGGTGCTGGCTACCCTCTTCATCGTCGAGCGCACGCGTGGCGGCCGAATGCTGCGTCAGGTCGGCGAGGACCCGTTGCTCGCCGAGGTCAACGGCATCGACGTCATGCGCGTGCGCATCGCAGCGGCACTCTCTGCGGGCGCGGTGGCCGGGCTCGGCGGTGGGCTCTACGCGCATCTCCTGACGTATGTCGAACCGCGCAGCTTCGACATCATGCTCGGCGTCCACGCGCTGGCGTACGGCCTGATCGGCGGCCTCGGCACGGCACTCGGTCCGCTGCTCGGCGTGCTCATCGACATCGGCCTGCTCGAATCGACGCGCGTGTTCCGCGGTTACCGCATGATCGTCTTCGGCGGGCTCGTCGCCGTGCTGCTGATCGTCAGGCCGCGCGGACTGCTCGATGAGGTCGCCATCAGCCGCATCCGGCAGGCCTTACGAAGGTGGCGCCATGCTGGAGATTAACGGCCTCACCGTGCGCTTCGACGGTATCGAAGCCTTGCGCGACCTGACCATCTCAGTGCCGGCCGGCGCGCGCCTCGGCGTGCTCGGCCACAACGGCTCGGGCAAGACCACGCTCTTCAATGCCATCTCGGGGCTCGTCGCCATCGCCGCCGGCACGATCCGCCTCGACGGGCACCTGCTCTCGCAACTGGCGCCGCATCGCATTGCCGTCGCCGGTGTCGCTCGCACATTTCAGTCCGTGCGCCTCTTCCAGCGCCTGAGCACCTTTGACAACGTGCTGCCGGCAGGCGGTCCGGCGGCAGCATCTTCCGGAGAGGCCCGCAAAAAAGCGCTGGCGGCGCTAGAGACCGTCGGCCTCCTCGACCGGCGCCACGCACTCGCCGGTGATCTCAGCTTCTACGAGCAGCGGCGGGTCGAGATCGCCCGCGCAATTGCACAGCAACCGCGCCTCCTGCTCGCCGACGAGCCTACTGCCGGGCTCTCACAGACGGAATCTGATGACGTGGTTACGCTTCTCGCACACGCCTTCGATCCCGATACGACGGTCCTGCTCATCGAGCACAAGATC